>NZ_JAWOUY010000011.1:0-63343 GCF_033339635.1 Vibrio sp. 2092
TATTGAGAGATTAAGTCTAGGCTATAGTAATCTATTTGTATATAGTATTTTCGTATAGTAGATTAGTGATGATTAAAGATTACTTTATTTACGCCACGAGATGCCATAATTTATTCCTTATTTACTATTGGTGTGGTTCAATTTTGTTAAGAGCTTTTGCCCTCTTGATGTTTACAATTATACGTATAACCAAACCGAAGTCAATAGATAAATAATAAATAATTTAAAAAATATTTTCAGAGAGAAAAGAACAAAGCAAATTGCTATTTCTCATGGGGAAGCCATGAGTTTTTCTTGAAAGATATGCTGAATGGTTTTCAGAGTCAGTTCGGTTTATGAGCGTTGATTTAATCGGTTATCTGATTTGATTGATATTGAGCTATAGGAAATAAAAAGGGCAAGCTTAGACTGCTTACCCTATTCCGAACCAGTGTGCTTTATGCTGCTTCGTTTTCTTCAATGTGGTCTAGGTACTGACGGAAATCATCGAAATATTCATCACCAGATTCTAAGAACCAAGAACACCATTCTCCATCTTGAGGATCAATCATCTCCAACTCAAAGATGTTGGAGTAATCAACACGCATAGAGTCACATTCTGTTAGCAAGAACTCATCGTAACGAACAAGCAGATTGTAGAATTCAACCGCTTCTTTGATGTCTTTAACAGGGAAGTAAAACGGCTTGCAAGGCACTTGAGGAAAGTATGCCAAGCGAAGACCAAACTTTTTAGCATCAGAGCATTCCTGTAAGTTATCAGGTGATTGCTCGAACAGATCGCCGTAAGCATGTGAGTTTACGCTATTCACATAGCTTTGGTGATTTGGGTGGAGTTGATTATTCTCACCACAAAATTCAAGGCGAGATTTGTACGGTGCTAACGAATGATTTTCAATGGCTAGGAAGTTCTGAAAAAGAACAAGCAACAAAGCTGAGCGCACTTCATTACCCTTGGAAGGGGTAAACTCAAAGGGTTTGTTAGCATTGATTAGATGTGGTCTGTACTTCGTTTTCATTCTGCAATTCCTTGAATAATGATGTGTTTCTATTATACATTTATACGCAACAAGCACAATAAAAAAATGAGGTGAAACACCTCATTTTCATGGTTTATTTATGCAGCATCAATCGCGAAACTTTCCGCAATAGCATGTGTGTAAAGGTTGTTTTCACTTCCCTCAACAAGTACCGCGAATGACTTTTCAGGATTGAAGAGAAACACGTTTCCGCTTTGAGTTCCTGACGCTAATTCACTTTGCGGAACTAGATAAGTACCTGTGCCATTGCGACTTGTATCTTTGATCTCAACTGGCGTTGAGTGAAGTCGATGTGAAAGCTTGTCGCCTTCTGTTAAGTTCTCAAAATTGTGTGTAATAGTGTCGATATCCTTATCAATGTAACCTAATACTTTAAGTAACACGCCTTTAGAAGCGTTAAGGATGTTGTATTTGCAAACTAACTGTTCAATATCAGTCTTGTTTAGCGCACCATCAAGAGTTTCCGCGCCATTGGCAGAGATAACTACCAGATCATTTTTTAGGTTGCTTACAAAAACAATGTTCTCGATGATATGTACGGTTTCATATTTAAGATCTAGATATGACTCAGTAAGCTTTAAAACTAGGTTGTTTGTGCATAGTGTACTCACTGTGCTTGCATCAAGATTACATCCAACTTTATCTGTCACAGCCAGCAAAAAATTACGGCTGTTTCGTACAGATTCGCTTAGGGTTTTCAATCCATGAGATTGGTAAATATCTACGATAAATGGGTGATCTGCACAGTTATCAATAAGGTATTTAGCGATAACGATTTTATTCAGTTTATTCATGGTGCTGCCCTCTTTATGCTTTTGAAATGTCGAATACAGGATAACCGCACATTGCGCTGTCAATAGCTGAACTTACAGCATCAACCAGGCTCGTGAATGGTGTTGATTTGATACCGCAATCAATGCTCAAGAAGTAGTTTGCGCCATCTTTGATCAGTTGAACCCATTCAGTATCGTTTTCATCATCTGAAAGTGAATCGATTCCAATTGATAGCTGTTCTGTTGAGAATGTTTCAGGAAGAGATTCAATGTGTGACTTGATTTCATCCAAGCAAGAATCACAATCACCATCCAAGCTAACTCGCAGGTAAGCACATAGCTGGGCTTTAGTAATGACTGAAGCCGCTTTCAGGGCTTCAGAAATGACAATGAGGCAATCTTCTCTTTTCATGGTGGTATCCTTTAATTATTTAATGCTTAGTAAGTTACACCAATAAAAAATTAAGTCAACAAATATTGACTTAAATAATTAAATATGTATAATGAGAAACATCAAAGAAAAATGTAAACAATATCGAGGCGCACCATGAAAAACTTACAAATGTTCGGCATCCGTGAAAAAGAAAGCAAGTTAATGAAAGAAGTAAATTGCGAATCCTGGTCTACCACTTATTCAGCAGGAACTGAATATGAAATGGCTGATTTCGGTCAGGGTGTTGGTGAGTTTCGATGCTCAGAATTAGCCCCTGTCTTATTTTCAGTTCTAAAGGGTGGCACTAGTCATCTTGAATCACCGAAAATGACAGCAAGTGAAAGTAAAACAGTAGAAGTTGTTACTTACAATGTCGGTACAGATGTTCGTGAATTCCGAGTTGTTGAGATTACCGAGTCTTTTAAGAGTGCTGTAATGCCATATGATTCTTATGCTGAATTCTGTCAAGCAGCAAACGAGAACATTCATCTTCTTAACCTGTGAAGCGTATAGGGGTATAGCACAATGAATGCAACACATATTGAAATCAATGAGGTTTCTTGGACATGCGCAAAATGCGGTCATGAAAACAAAGACCTTATTAAAGAAACAAATGAGCCGCTATGCGGTGGTTGCGATCAGGTCTTTGATTGGAATCAGATTAATATTGATGTAACTACGTTCATCGGAGGTGAAGAAACTTATGTTAATCTTAGCGAACTTTGCCTTATTGAAGAAAAGCTAATCAATGAGCTTGAGGAATTAACAAAAGAAGATGTTCCTACTATGCCGTTTAACACGCGATACCCTGTAGGTTGGACTCCAGCTTATTGGGGTACATTCGGTGAATACGTGCCTGTTAAGTTTGATACCTAACAAAACTTTCAAAGACAGCATCAAAAAAGGCGGATTTATCCGCCTTTTTATATTGACCTTCTATATTATTTATGTATAATCAAATCATTCCTTAGAAAACAACCTCAGCATGTTCTGACTCGTTTAGGAATTGGCTTGCCAGCCAGCGGATTTTGTCGGCATCGAAAGATGATTGGTAAACAGGCGTTCACACTCCATCACATGATTCTACCTTTGAACTTTTGTGATTGTGAAAAAACCGACAGCGCAATCATAAATAATAAAGGATAGAAACCATGTTCGAATCTAATGATCATCTTGAGCAATACGCACTAAATCTTACTAAAGTCTTTCACGTCGAAAGCCACGGTAAATTTTCACCTAAAAAGAACTTTGTCACTTCGTGTCTAGCAAAAGCGATGTTGGGAAAGCCTGATGGCTATAACATCAACACCTTGAAGGCTGAACTAAAGAACAAGTCGTTATCCGAGCCTGTTCAGGTGTCCACTGATACAAGCCAGAATCATCCAGAAATCATGTTTAATGAGCATTTAATGAGCGACTTGAATGCATTTATTGACACAGATTTTTTCTTTGAGCGTCTTTTGGTTGCAATTGAAAAAGCAGTTGAAGGTGAGCTGGATGAGCGTATTTATGATTTGCTAAATGAAGACGGTGAATTGTTTGAATGGTGTTCTGAACGTCTTGCGTTCACTGAGTCGGATACTGATTACTATCGTGTCTATGATTCTATGTATGGCGATGTGCTGACCGACTACATTAACACTGCGGCTGAAAATCGCACATATGATCCTGAAATGTCGTTCACTCGTTACCGAATCATGGTAAACAAAGCTGCATATTCAGAGGTTTTGAAAGATAAGCTTCTTGAGTGGTTAGAGTTTTTGGCAACTGACTTGAATGATGAGTTAGATGAGTCATTCCCTACAGAGAAAATCCGCGCTCTACACGATTTAGAAGGCGGTTTTCAAGATGAGCAGGGCGAAGCCATTACTGAACTCTTAAAGCAGCATCTAAAGGCTAATAGCGCGTCCCTTTACGTGTCTTACAACTAATTCTAGGCGATAACAATAAATGCCAGCGGGGATAACGCTGGCTTCAAAAAGAGGTTTACTATGGCACAACCAAGCGATTACACACGACACCCAATGGGATCTATTGTTAAAAACAGTGAATCCGAAACCATTGCTCGAAACATCATGGTTATTTTGATGCAAAATGGCAATGAGTTCCGAAAGATGGAGTTTGATGAGTATCTTGAAGCTCGAAAGAGTCATGGTGCTTCTGAACGAGAAGTTATGCGCGAGAAACCGTACTTTGATAAAGTGGTAGAACACTGTTCTAGCGAAGAGAACGCCGACAAGTTCTGTGAAGACTGGAAAAAGACCAATTGATAATTGCGCAGTATGCGCTTAAGACCGCTTCAGTATATGGAGCGGTTTTTTTATGCCTTCATTAAACAGCTCTAGTATAGAATTGCTCATTAGTATATTATTTCTGAAAAGTTATTAATTAATAAAAAACTGGTTAATAAAAAGCCAAATCAATAAAATAAGAGCAATTATCAATGGACAAATATCTTTTCAAAGACCATTTCGTTCATAAGCATTCTGCTGACATATTTGAAAACTCAGATATAGATGTGAACAAGCTTTATGAGCAGGGTTTTATTAGTAATAAAGTCATTCCCTCTTTAAACAAGAAGCTTCTGAAGCTTTTTAAAAAGCTGTCATTTGATGAGTATCACATGGACTCAATCACACACGGTAAGGGTACAGAGTACAGCTTTAACAAAAACGGCTTACCACCAATGGTATCACTGCTGGTGGATAAAATTTACAGTGAGTTCGGATGTGTGCTTTCCATGTTCGATATTGAAGAATGCCCTCTGGGAATTGAGGTGGCTGTCTGTAAGCTATCTGAAGGGTATTACGTAGATTGGCATCAAGACTGTACTAACCAGGCTGTAATTAGCTTCTGCATGGTCATTAATGAAGAAGACTTTGAAGAAGGTGAAGGCGGAGTGTTGCAGTTTTCAAAAGTAAAATACGATAGTCGTGGAAGCATTATCGATAGAGAGGTTATAGGAAGCTTCCCTACCAATAATTCAGGTCAGATAGTATTCTTCAATCCCTCAGATCTGAATTATCAGCATAGATGCACCGAAATAAAAACTACGAAAACAAGATACTTGGTCTGCGGAATTATTGGGGAAATTGGCTAATGTTTACCACTGAAAGAATTGATATAAATGATTTGTTCACAAAGGGATTTACTGTTGGTTACTTGCAGGAAGAGTGGGCTAACAAAATCCTTAAAGTTCTGAAGAACCAGTCTTGGATTGAGGTTGTCCCTGATGTCTTAAATTCAGATGGCGAGATCGACAAATACTATGAATCCAGATACATCTCTGTAGCCTCTATGATGAAACCTGACGAGCCAAACAGGTGGTTTAAGCGTTACATGGATGAATTTTGCTTGTGGGCTGAGCCTGTACTTAGCAAGTTTGAGAATGGAAATTCATACCATGTTAGTGCATTTTGCGGCACTGAAGGTTATTTCATGGAACCTCATAGCGATGTCGGTGATCGCTCTGTTCTGGATATCATTGCTTATTTTGGTGATGATATCGGTGACGAAAATTCTGGGGGTTGTTTAGACTTCTTCAAGGTTGATGTTAAGGATCCTGAAAACCCAAGCAAGATGACATTTTTGGATAGAGTTATTCCTAAGCACGGTATGATTGTGATTTTTAATAATATGAATCCAACCATTTATCATGAAGTAACAAAATTGATTAAGCCTGGATGTCGTCGTTTCCAGTTAATTGCGCAAGCAGGAATGATTGATAAGCCTGATTGGAGTGTTGATTATAAAGCCGAAAAGGGTTTTTACAGCTACCATAAAAAAGCGGTTTTAGGTAATACAGATTCAGCTTTAGAGATATTGGAAAATGGTCATGTTGGTGAATAGTATTTTTAGTAACGGGCTTCTTGATTTACGTTTGAGCATCCAATCAGTTAATGATTATTTTGTATGTCTTCTTAGTGAAGGTTCTTTGGAAAATGGTGATAAACTATTAGTGGTAGCCCAACCTCATGAAATGAATTTTGCATCAATAAAAAATGGTAAATCATTGTCCGATTATTTGAGTGATTATGGTGATGGTTACGATTTTCCAAATGATGGAATTAGTTACTTCATTGGTTGCGTCCCTGATGGATGGGTATATGATCAAAAAAACGCCATAGATAAAATCACGAAAATTGATGGTGATTTGAATGTGTCTGACTTTGATTATATCAGTGAACTTTTCTAATTTAGAATAAAGATAAACGTATGGATGTGGGTGTTTAAAATGTCTATTTTGAATCGTGAGAATAATAGCATTGTTGTTGAGTCTCAATATCACAAGGAACAATATTCAGAGTCAAGGCAGGAAAAGACTGCCGAGGAAATGTTCAACGAGATATTTATGCAGAAGCATAACAAGTTGTTTCCTGATGGTAGAGTGCATACTGGCAAGCCAGCGCCAGAACATGGTTCTGATGCTTATTATACTGTGTCTATTTCCCCAAAGTTTGAAGAGTTTGAGACTCAAATTGAACCGCCCATTTATCCAACGGTTAAGGCTCTTGTGGATAAGGGATACCACACAATTTCAAGTTGCGCTGGTCATCCTATACGTATTCATTTGCAAATAGGCTTTGGTAGTGAGGAATCCCGTTCAAAGTTTCTAGAAGCCGTGTTGAAATCTGAAATACCTGCACTTACCTATCACTTTGTTAGTAATGTCGCTAATGTTTCAAATCACTCGATTTCCAATGATGGCA
This sequence comes from Vibrio sp. 2092, assembly GCF_033339635.1. Taxonomy (NCBI): domain Bacteria; kingdom Pseudomonadati; phylum Pseudomonadota; class Gammaproteobacteria; order Vibrionales; family Vibrionaceae; genus Vibrio; species Vibrio sp. 2092. The sequence goes on from NZ_JAWOUY010000011.1 coordinate 6,953, forward strand.
GCTTTGATTCTAAATCAGGAACGGTTTTTGATGTGGAAGCTGAACAAAGCTATATTGATAAGCGTGATGCTGATGGGTTTAATTTCCAGTTTGGAACAAACTATAAAAAATGGTTTTTTCTCGATATCAATATAATGGAACCAACCTCAAACCCATTCAAAATACTGTACTATAAGTTATTCTTATTGCCTAAGAAGCAGGAAATTCTTGAACAACTCCATCAGCTAATGATTGGTGAAACAATCCCTAGATACGATGAAATTTATCATAAACCTAAGAGAAGCATTTTCTTTTAATCAAAAAGCTCTGGGTTTATTTATAAAAAAAAGCCCTTAAAGGGCTTTTTCAGTTTTTTCACTTTTAACAGAATCCTCAACAATCTTTTTCTCATTGCAGTCAAAATAGAAGGAAATGGCTTTGCAAATAAAGAAATGAAGAAAAAGTAATGCATATGCTTTAAAGGTTGTATCGCCAGAAATTTCACTAGTGGTAATTTCATCAGTTGGCAAAGATCCATAGTATTCAAACATGGTTACACCAATTAAGACATTTGCAACCATGACAATTGTCATAAATAGAAGCTTAGGAATAAATCGAAATCTTTCCTCAGTTTGAATTGAAGAAATTGAAAAAATAAAAATAAAGAGCGCCGACTTTTCCAATACTTTAGTAATTTCTGAATCTGAAAGGGCTAAAAACAGATTGTATCCAGCAATAAATAGAACCAAGTAAATCAAGTGGGATAAAAAAATCTTTTTTAGATTAGAGTTCTTATAACTTGCTTTCAGTATTAATGATTTCATTGCTTTGCGCCATTTTTAGTCATTGTTCTTGTATTGAGGGTCGTTTTCAAGCAAGAACTGCTTCACTTCTTTCGATGAGTCGGAATTCAATACGTTTTCACCTTTGCTTCCATTACTGGATTTTTCGAATACGCGGAAATTCCAACATGTGCAGGTTTCTGGGTGGCAGCGATTATGACCGCTCTCAACTAGGTATTTAGGGGTGAGTTCATTTAATTCGTATGCGTTCATTTTGTTTCCAAATTATCAAAATTGGTTAGAGCATTGACTTGTAATCATACACCAAGAACTGGGGTTCTGTTGGTTTAAGCATTTCACAATGAGCCAGGATTGCTTTAATCAATACTTCAGACACCGTTTCCCCAACAAACTCTTTCAGTTCGATTTCAGAATCGCCATTTTTGTATGTAGCAATCGACTTTGGCTTTTCACCGCTATTGATTAGGTCGATACCGTAACAAGCGGCGTATGCGATAAGCAATGGAATGTTTCGAGTGAAGTCATATGGCTTTAATCTATCTTTGTAGTGAACTCGAATATGTACGCTTCTCTGATCCCAGTCACCAGAAGCACGTTCTTTCTTATCAAGCTCTTGCTTATGAGGAAGATTTAAAGCTTCAGCGATCTTGCAGTTTAACTCATACACACCTGCATTTTCAGGTCGGATATTAGTATTCATTTTTCCAATATTTATCATTGATTAAGAGGGGTTAATCCCTAGCGCACTTATTATACATATATGCGCGGCAAAGAAAAGCATATTTAATGATTTATTCGTAGGTTTTGATTTGCAGTGGTCGCTTACGATTGACTTTCATACTGAGAAATGTATAATTTAAACAATTAAATTTATAAGGACTAAAAAATGAAAAAGGGTTTAATTATAGCTATTGAGTTCGAAAGTCTTGCGCTTTTCGAAAATGCTCTTGAAATCGCAGCTTGTAGATTTAATGAGATTGAAGAAGATATGACTCATTGTCTCTTGAGAGAAAGAGGTAAAGAGGTTCTGACCTGTAGAGAACTTGGAATCCCATACCTGGCTTATGTCAAACCGCAAACAAAACAAGATCGTCAAGAGGGAAAGTTCTCTATTGCGGAAGTTAATTTTGATATTAATTCTTTGGATAAAGATAAATTTGCCCTTGTTGTAAGAAAACAGTCGAACTCCTACCCTGACAATCTTGGATTTGATTACTTTATTGATAAAGCTACTTCAGAAAGTGTCAAATACTGGGCTGATCTATTCACTAAAGATGAGATTGGTCGTAACGTTGAAATCTTGTCACAAGCCGAATTCCTTGATTCTTTGAAATCAAAAGAACTGTCATTTCCATTCTTTCTAAAAACTCTTGATAAAGGCTCGCACGGCAATACCTTAGCGAAGGTGTTTGATGAAAATAATATCAGTATTTTAATGCCTACATCAGAAAGACCAGATCTTGATGTTGAAGGAACAACCTTATATCGATACCTATCCTCATCTGAAGATTCTCTGCTTACCTTCTTTACTGAACAGTCAAGTTACTTCAATCCGTGGATCGGAGAAAGCCAAATTATTCCAGCAAGTTACAAATCTTTGGATGGAAAACTCATCAAAAGCGATGTCATTAACATCTTAGATGATCTTCGTTCCTCTCCGAATAAAGAGCATCGTGCATTCATCGTTGATGGAAAGGTAACATCATTAAGTCGTTACTTTGATTATGACTACTATGTTAGTCCTAAACATGTACTGGATTACGCCCAGGATTTCGCAAGCAAGTTTAAAGAAAGACTCCCTTTGATCTGTGTGGCAGACTTTGCGGAAACAACAAGTGGTGTAGAGCTTATCGAAATTAATCCCTATGAAAATAGCGGTAGATATCTAATGAATGATCCAGAAAAGCTTTTTCTTGCGATTATGACTCTTTCTGGTGGTGATAAACTGAAAACATCTAATGAAGGATTGCTTGTACCAAAAATAAAGCCTAAGTTACTTTTGGATGAGTTCTGATACGAAGCCTCCGACATTGGAGGCTTTTATCAATGAGTAAAATTTTACTCATAAAATGCTGAATTCTAATCTAATGAGTAAAACTTTACACATTTCTCAAGTGCAAAGTTCACTAGTTATATATATTACTTATCAAGTTTGCACTTTTCGACTACCAAAGGCATTTGAATTTGGAGGCTTTTAATACTGTCACAATAAGCTTATCAAGTTCTTTTGAGTCAGATAGATTGTTTGACTCCAAAAATTTTCCGAGATTTCCAAGTTCAATCTTGTCTTCTCTTTTACTGTAAAGGGGAAAACTATCATTTTGAATCAGTGAAGATAGAAAATTTGCAGCATAGTGATCGATGAGTCGGGTGCGGAGAGTACGGCTATTCACTTCGGCATTAATAATATGCGAGATATCTGCGATAGTGTGCTCATTGCTTATGTTTTCCCTGAAGGTTTTGCTAAACATTGATTCAGAACCTCTATAAAATGCAACCTCATCGGTTTCGAATTTTATGATTTCTGATACCTGCAATAAAACACTCATCTTAGTGTCATGTGAAAAGTAGTCATGTTCTTGCTTTGCAATTGCATCATACAAGCGTACAAGCTTCTTAATTGGTGATTGATTTAGCTCAAATACGGCATATAGAAAGTCACAGTGATGTTTATGCGATTTATTAAGCTGATTAAAAAAAGCTGTCGAGTCGCAGAAGATGGACTTAATACAGTCATTGTCTTCTAATCGGAAACCATAACTGGTGATAAGATTCGATGTTTGCTCAAGAATATCGAAGAAGCAATGCACTGTATCTTTGTGATCATGACCTTCCAGGAATTGAACGCATTCCCTTCCTAATTTACTCAATGAGTGGATTTTTTTAAGATTCACTATCTATTTCCAGTACTTATGTGTTTTTAGCAGTATACATTTTGGTCAAGAATTGTAAATCTAGCATGAACCAAAAAATTAATTTGAAAAACAAATAAAAAAGATGTTGACTTTTAAAATCTGAACCAATATCATTAAAAACGTTCCCCAGAGGAATGTTCGGAAACCTCCCGAACTGAAAGCACTTGCTTTACTGCGGCGGTGCTAATATAGAGGGGTCATCAATGTACATTTTGCCTTCTCAGGTGGTTGGTACTAGAGAGATGACGCACACTCAGTGGGTTTGGCGACTCAAAGGTGTGCAGGATGAATTTGAATCCTTAACGGTGGGCGGTTAAGCTCATCTTATAGAGGTTCACTGGATTCAAGACTAAAAAAATGAGGTGAGCGCCAACTCATTGTCTGTTTTTGGTCAGCCTTTAAGCGTTTATGGCAAGCAGATAACTTAAAAAAACTGAATGATGTATTATCATTTGTCCCGATGAAAACGCAAACAGTTATTAACGAAGTGCTTTCATGTAGAGGCTGAAAAGTCATACATGCCCTAACGGGGGCTAAAGGAGATGCTCGGGTATCTAGGTTAGTCAGGTGAAGTTAGAAGGTTATGGCCTAACAATTCTAGCGGAGCCAAAAAGTTAATGGTTGTTGGAGGTATCGCACTCAGCCCGTAACGTGAGTGTAGCAAAGCTAGTGAAGCGTCTAACAAACGCGTGAACGCCAAGATCACTAGAGAACGAAAGCGAAGCGTCTGTCTTTCCACTATATCGAGAAATCGGTGTAGGCAATCAACCGCCCTCGGGCGGTTTTTTGTTTTTATGGGGTTTGAATAAAATAATTTATTTACTTTGTTTTCTGCTTTTGTATAATAAAAGAAAATTAAATTAGGGCATCAAAATGAATAAAGAAATTCCAGTATCTCTTGCTAGTGATATGTCAGTTGGCAAACATCTAACTCCAGAACAAAAAGCAAGAATCATTCAGCGTGGGGCTTATAACGGAAAAACTGTACGCCAAGTAATGAAAGACATGCTAGTGAATAATGGCATGTTTGAAGAGCAAGCAGATGAGGTTATGAAAGTTGCTGAACGTGATATCGACTCAATGAATGAGAACTGGGGTAAAGAAGCTGATTCATACCCTAAAGTCATTATTACTTTAACGCAATCACACGTAAAGCGTATCGCGTTAAAGTGGATTAATGAAAATGCACCTGAAGCTTGGTTTAAGCCTTTGTTTGAGCAGCATAATCAATGATTTCGTTAACGGGCAGCACTATCCCTGCCCGTTAAATCATTCTATTTTGTATCTCCCGATAAGCTCACGCGAAAATATTGCTTACTTTCTTTGTCGATAGAGGCAAGAAACCTCCCCTCTTTTTCTTCTGCAACTTTAAACTCATATAGTGTTAACGCCTCATTGATTAAATCTAATGGGTTGTTGTGTGCAGAAATTGATACCAACTCTTCCAGTTTTTTTGATTGTTCATCTGTCATCGTGATTGTATTCATTTTAATTCCTCTTTGAAGTTTCACCTATTATTTCAAGATAAAAACTCTTTGTAAATCATCGATTTGCGAGTATAAAATGAGTGTATTCTGAGTGCTGAATGAGTAAAAAATGAGTAAAAGATGAGTGGTGATAAAACAATCCCAATTAAATCTACATGACTATAACTCAGGATTTTAACCTACAAAAAGGCAGGCTAATGCCTGCCAGTCTCGATTATTCTCCTAGATAGTCGTTAGGAGATATGCCAACGGCATTCCGAATAGTCATATCCGCGCCATGCGACTTAAGAATATTAAGTGAATCTGTTTGGTTGTACGTTATGGCTCTGTGAGCAGGTGTGAATCCCCTACTACATTGGGCATTGATGAGCGAATCGGCTATATGGTTGCTCAGGATGTATTCTAAGACCTTATTTGAGCCGCGCTCTGCACAGATATCCATTCCGCTAAAGCAGTCTCCATCGCGCTCCAGAGGGCTTATACGGCTATCAATAGCAATCTTCAGTAGTTCAAGATTGTCTAGCGTACACGCAACATGAAATAGATTGCTGTGATTTTGATCTCTGAAGGCAGCGAGTTCAGAGAGAGGTAAAGCAGAAAGCTCGTTAAATCGCGCATCGTTAATGAGCGTAATGATTTTTTCTTCAGACGGGTTTATTTCTCTTTTCTCAGAGAATCCGAATAAGGAGTGTAATTGAGGCAGCATACTTTCAAAATCTGCATTTGCTCCTATTCCACCAGCGAGCATAGAGATCAGTTCATTGACATCGTATCCATCTGGTAAGTCTTCGTCATCGAACTCATCGTCATCATCCTCGGTTTCAATCTCAGGCTTTATGTAGTCTCTAAATACAGAGCAAACTAGCATTGTCTGGTTAAACGAGTTCTCAAGGCAAGACAGGTCGAAATCCGAAGTGTCAATCTCGATATCATCTTCCATGATGTTCTTCGACTCTTCATCAAAAATGTAGAGCTTGTCAATATTGAGTGAGTATTGAGAATAGATGCGAATAATGCGATCACCATTTTCAGTTCGCATTAATTTTTCAAAAGCAGCAATCGGATTAGAAATTTGACCGCTGTAATACAGATACTTACCAATCGACTCTAACGCGACATCGATGTCTTTGATGATATCGACTCTCTCTTTGTTTACTTTGAAAGTGCCTGGTTTCATCTCCCAAATCGTGCCAGCCCAGTTGCAGTATCCTTGCTCAACTAGATCAATAACCTCCTGGGATACCTCAAATATGGGTTTTTTCGATGTATCAGGGATGAATTGAAATGGGTTAGCGGTATGATTTGGTATTTCCATACCCCAAGTTTCAGCATAAAACTTATCCGTTGTTACTTCGTCATCACCATATGAGCATCCGATAACAGGTACGCCCTTTTGTAAGCAATATTTTATGCTTTCATCTTCGACAAACCATGTATGGAAGTGCTTTTCAAATCCAGGGTGATTCAAAGCAAGAATGTCTGGCAAGCCGAAAGTTTTAATGCCTTCATTAAGCATCATTTCACCGCTGAATACGGTTACTTTAGGATCGTTAAATTGTCTACTGAGTGGTATATCAAGCTTTGGAAATAGATTTACTTCATCGCCTATTAGGTAAATATTCCATTTGATATCAGTTCCTAGCAGAGTGTTAAGAAGCTTGTAAGATCTGCCGTGATTGATGGATTCGGAGTAATCAGCACCAGCAATAAAGACATTTATCGTGTCGCTTTTATTAATTAAATCGGAGCAGAATTCGGATATTTGCTTAGCAAGTAAGAAAGATGAAGATAGCAATTTTTCAGAGACTTCCTTTCCTCCAGAAAGCTCATTACTAAAGATAGGGGTTGAAGATTGAAGCTCATTGATGAGAGTGGTTACAGAGCTGTGTTTCTGTATAAGCATGTTGTTCCCTCTAGCGCATATGATTTATACGCAGAAGGCAATATAAATCAAGGTGTTCTAACAATATTAGAGGGCTTTTAATTAGCGATCAAGACAAAAAGAATATTCGCCTAGTTCTGAATTTTTGCACCCAATCACCATTCCGAGTGATTTTTAACGGACGTGCCATCCGAGCCATTTGTCTCACCAGAGTTACTTGCCATTCTTAGAAAGATTTTTTCTTAAGAAATTCCGCAAAACAATCATTAGGAATTGAACCTAACTCCCTTCACACCTGTCCTCGGCTAGCGAGATGGAATCGAACCATCCCTTAGAAAAAGCTTTCGGAAAAGCTTTTTGTAAGAAGTGTTCTACTTACTCTCTAAATCGCTCTTGTATTGCTTAACATTCTCGCTGATTTGATTTACCAATTCATTTGCAGCTTCACTGCTGATTGCTGGTGCGCCGTTTGGTAAAACCCGATTTGAATCAGTCTGATTGAAAATGGATTGATAGATCGTGACTGAGGAAATTAACGAGAGGACTAAAAGCACAGCTAACTTTTTCATAGTTTCAAATCCTACATGTTTGCGACTAAAAATGAGAACGAAATGAGAGATACATTCAGGATGATAGCACTCTGAACGAATGATAGCTTGATTTTATTCTTTTGTTTCATGGTATTGACCTCAACCTCTTCTATGTTTTTGATTATACATGAATTGCAGCCAGGGTCAATACTTAAATTATTTTAAAATGTACATCTCTTTAAGCTGCTCAATAATATTTGCCTTAGATGTTCGGACACCATTAAGCAATGCTGAGCCTTTCTTTAGGGTGATCGCAACTTGCACTGGTGAGAAGTCTGAACAGCGAATCACATGAAAGGTGTGCGTGTCATTTTGTGACTGTTTCCAGATCTGAGTTTCATTAGCCAGTAAATCAGCAGCCGTTGAACCAATCATTGTGTGCTTGGATTGAAAATCCTGTAGTTTTTTCTCATCTTCAATCCGTTTAATTTCTTCTTCTTCCTTCCGCTCTTCATCAAGGTGAGCGATATACATAGCACGAAGATATTCCAGATCCTTTTTGTGCTCAATTAGAATGTCTTTAATGGTTAAAGCAATCATCGAGCCAAGTGCAGTACGGATCGCATAAATATCCGCATATAGATATTCATCTTTTGCACATAAAGAATCTAAAGTAAGGGCTGGAGAGCCGATATTTACATGGGATGTAAACATTACATCATTTTTGTTTAATCCACCCATCATCTGGATAGAGCCATATACAACATCAACTCGATCTAGAGTTTGTGTTTTAGATGCGCAGTTAAACTTCATGTCGCCAGTAGATAGAAGCACTAGTTGAACGGTAATATCAGGCTCAACACTAATTGAAAATAGCTGGCTATCCTTAGCGTTAAATTCAAACTTCAAGCCTGCATCATAGAATTTCGATAAAAGGGAATGGTACATAGTTGACTCCAATTATATTAGGGAAGAGTCTGCACCCTCCCCTGAATGTTTAAATTAATGAAATTCTTTTAGCAAACTCAGCTTTAACTTCTTCAATCGAAGATGGGCGTTTTGCTTCAATAATCACAATAGACTGATCGTCTGATGTTACTGAGTGGTAGTTTGAATGATTACCAGCAAAGTTCAATCCATATGTGTTTTCGATGTATTCAATATCGCTGTGCATATCACCAAAGCCACTAGAGCCACCACAGCTAGATGTGCCAGTATCAATAGCGATATTGGTAGCAACAAATGCAGAGCAGACCAAATTGTTTTCTAGGCAGCTCAGTTCGCGCCAACCATCATTGTATTCATGGTTTTGTGAATCGACTCGTAATTGGTTTGAAGATTCAAAGCAGTATTTGCCGATAGAGAGATCTAGATCCATATCTTCAAGAAGAAATAAGGTTTCTTCCGAATCGCAGCGAGAAAAATACATAGTTTTAGGAAGAGTGTTAATCGCTTTCTCTACCTCAGATAAAGCTTCATTGAATGCTTTATGCCAGATACCCTCGAAAGCTTGATAGCCATCGATATCAAAGAACAGATCGCACATTAAGTCACGGAACTTATCTTTCTTTTTTGAAAAAGATAAGCTGGTATGACGCTCTAACTTAGGCTTTTTGGGCGCAAAGAAATCATCAAGCTCTTTCAGGGTGCATGGAAAATCTGAACCGTATTTGTTTTTTACTTCAGCAACAACTTTATTCGCGATAAATGATGCAGATACGTTTTCTAGGACTTTAGAGCCTGGAATGATGATTTTTGTTGATGGCATTTGTAAATCTCCAATATACATTATCTTTGGGTTCTCACTCGTTACAAAACCCTTGATAAATAAAAGGAGGATTTTGAGTTTTCCATTAAGTTTATGGTTTCCAGCTCCCGTTAAGGATGAGTGATGCCAAGGGTCTAACCCCCAAAGCGACTGACTAAGAGCTTGCTTAGCCTTTCCCTCTGTTATGGTTTAATTATACATATATAAGGCTCAGAGTCAACATATATAGGGTCATGGTTTTAATTTATTTTTTTTGATTTGTTTGTATAATAGATATTGTGTAAATAATAAAAAAGGCAATCCCGTGTTGAAACTGGACATAACAGAACTGAATAATTTTAAAGGAAGCGTAGATCTTCTTAGTGTGGATCAGCTAACTGAATCAGATAAAAAAAATCCATGTGGTGCAAAGTGCCATATTGATATCGACGAAATCAGAAACAGTGCTCAGAATGTTCTAGATGAATACGCTTCTCATCTAGATGCTAACGAATATTTAGTAAGTGCCATAGAAAAGACTGTTGAAGAATTAAAGGGTGATGGGTTCGAGATTGAAATTGAGTTCTCTGACGGTGATATGGAAGCGATAGTAGAACTCAGTGAAGTTGGGCTAAATGATTCTATTTCTACCATTATTGAGCAGATTAAAGAGAATATTCACTCATCTTTGGTTGATGAGGTTCAATCAGCACTTGATGATGAAGACGTTGAGATTGACTCAAGTTTGCCCGATGAAATTCTAGATATTGATAACAATAGCATCAGCAACATCAGTGTCCAATTCGATACTTCTAATGCAACACTTGCTCAGTTACTCAATGACGAATACGATTCCATCATTCTTGAAATTGATAATGTTCGGTTGTGTGATGAAATCGACGGAAAGCTGGATGAGATTCATACATCCGAAATGGCTTCAGATTTGATTGATAAAGCTTTAGAGAAGCTGCATCGAACCAATTTGGTTGATAGAAATGTATTTGGCAAAGTGGACTCACAATCCATCAAATTGAATGTTGTATTCGGTGAAAGCCAATCCGTAACTTTAACTGACATCAATTCATTGATTAACCTGGTTAACAAGGCAGTACAGAACGAGCTTTCTGTAATTTCTGGTGCATCCCCATCGCCATTAGAAGCAATGCTATTGCGTGATACTTACATCAAAAACAAATATAAGGACGCTGCAAGCTTCATTATTGAATCACTTAATGGTCAATCGTCTTACATCCTTGAAAATGATGACACTATTGATTCAATCGATTCAGATCTATACAAGTCAGCTACATTCAGTGATAGTGGGTTGGCGCGAATCAAACGTGTAAGTGTTGATTTAAGTGACGACCTAATCAGAGAAATGGATAGTATCCAAAAGGTCGCTGAAGAGAAAGCTATAAAAGATAAAGGCTCTCAAGATTTAAGCATGTAGCTCTCTATTTAATAAATAAATTAAACCTCAGTCATTGACTGAGGTTTTTATATATGTATAATAGAGACAAATAAATAATTAAAGGACTTCACCATGTACAAACCATTCAATGAGCTAAAGCAAATCCCTGATTACTTTCGTATCGAAAACGATGTAGAGATTGGTTCTCCGTCTTGGGTTAAACACCCAGTACTTCCAATCTTCGTGCATTCTGATGGTGTTCCTGCATCGGTAGAAATTGGTAATGTCATTAGTGGTAGCATTTCGGTTCGAATGGAAATTGCGTACAAAGCAGATGAAATCCTTGAAATGATGCATCGCTACATTGAATCAGGCGATCATGATGGAATTGATAACTTGGAAATCGTTTTGATTGAAGATGCGTACAGACTTGTTACTGAAATCGAAGATCAAGAGCCTGATTTTTTTGAAACTAAGAATTTGGATGAGATTATTGCGAAAATTTCGCTATAACTATCAGAAAATTGAAAACCCAGTACGCCTAATGAAGAGTACTGGGTATAATGCTAAAATCGTGCATTGAAAGGCATCAGCCTTTCTTGAGTCTTTTAAATCACAACCTCACTATCAACAAGGTAAGCTAGCCAATGACCGAACAATCCATAACCCCTACTTATGATTGGAATCTGAAGAACTGTCGAGTTAAGATCGATGATCCAGATACCCGCGCATGGGCAGAGTTCGTCATCAATAACTTGACGAAAAGTAATAAGGATGTTTTACAGGGAACTCTTCCTGTTACTCTTATGATGAACGGCTGGTTGAGTGAAGACACTGCAATGATGTTCAGCTCGATTATTGAAGACCGTTGGAAAGCAATGGTTAAGGCTGTCGATAGTGGAAAGCTTAAATCCAAAACTTATCCTTCTCTTGGATATCAAAGAGAAAGGCATGTGGTAGGTGCAGCAATCTGTGAGCTGATGAGTCAGGGTTACGACTCTGAATTTTTTAAGTCACTTGAGAACTTTAAACTTAAATAAGGGGATTCTTATGATCCGATATGAGTATAGAACAAGGGGGTATCACCGACTTAGTAACTAACTAAGAAACGAGGTGATACATGTATTATTTAAAATGCATTGACGGTAGCAAATCCAAATTTAACTCCCTTAATGAGATCTTCGAGAAGCTTGAGGCTGAGTTTCCTAATAGGTATTGCTATTCTAGATATGGAAGATATTGTTACTCTCTTTTAAAGACAGAAAACTGTATTGTTGGCGAGACATTTGCTCCAAGAATTTCTCTTATCGGTCATTTTCATGAATACAAGCTTAATCAGGCTGTTCAGATTTCCGATAAGAATGATATTTTTGCTCGCAGTAAGTATCCTGGTCAACCTTGGAGTTACACAAAGCACGGCAATGAACCTTACCTATGGTTGTCTTGTGTAAACAAATACATTGTTCTGGATGCTTTTAACCGTGTAATTTCAGTTGAGTATATTGTTGAGCGATACAAGCAACGCTATAAGGCTCTTCATGAGAGAAAGGGAAATGGCAGATACTGGGTTAGTAATCGACCTAACGGTGTAAGAAGCGGCTACAAGCGCGATAAAAACCACCAGAAACGTCTTAACGCTCATTATAAGCCTTGCACCCTTTCGAATGAGTTAAAGGCGATTACAAGCCGCGATGAGTTCGATTTGCAATGTCCTTTGAGGACTGCAAGAAAGACCACGGCGCAAGCTCTGAATCGTTACGGTGAATGCCGCTGGGATAGCATCATTCGCTGCTGGAAGAATCAGAGCAAAAAGAGAAAGCAATGGATGTGAACAAAGCCACCGCATGTCGGTGGTTTTTTATTGCCTGAAATATTTCTTTACTATTAAACTAATTAATATATAATGAATGCATAAAATATAGGGAATAAACCTCATGAAAAAACAAATCACATTATCTATGATTTTGGCTGCGGCATTAGTTTCAGCGCCATCTTTCTCATTTCAAAATGAACAGTCTTCTGACTTGAATGAATTGGATATCAAGTTTGGTGGGTGGTCAACTCACACTCCTAGCTCAGGTCTTGCGAGTGAGAGCTTTAATAAAAATCATCTAGGTTTAGGTGTTGCTTACTACCCTTTTGCTAGTAAGAACAGTAATCACAAGCTTGGAGGTGAGGTTTGGTACATGAAGGATATTTTCGATAACCCTAGCTTGTCCGTAATGGCATCATATAAGTATCGTCTTGATGTTAACTACCTGATTGACAGTATCGATCTTGGATTCAATGTAGGTATCATCAACGATACAGAGCGCACTTACACTACTTCTAACGGAAAGTTTGTAGGGTATTCAGATGAGCGCGTTTCTCGTATCGCTGCTACTCCACAGCTTACTGTAAACGTAACAGAGGCAATGCATGTGGACATCAACTACACGAAGCATGACGGTTGCTCTAGTCTTGGAAAGGATTGTGATTCGCTATTTTTCCGCCTGGGATACAAATTTAAGATTTAGTGAAAGATTAATCGGGCTTTATACATTATTTAATAAATTAATTATTGACCATGAAGCTAAATAATGTATAATTAAAACCATCAAAAAGAGAGGTGGTTTATGACAATTACTTACAGAAATTTCCTTAAAAAAGCGTATAACGAGAACAAATATAAAGACAAATACACTCTTAAAGAGTTTGAAGAAAGCCGTATGTGTGATTCGTTCTTTAATGAGTGGCTTGAAGCCAACCGTAACACTGCGCCAGACATGAAATTTGTAAACTCAATTGTTAAAACCTACATCAAAGTACGCGGTGTATCAGCAGGTCGAATCGGTAGTATTCTCTGCGAGATCCAGAGAAAATTTGATATCCAGATGCCTCTTGTTGAAGGTATTTTTTCAAAAGCTTACTGGGAAAGTAAGCTTGCTTAATCGCAATGCCAGATCTTAAAGGTCTGGCAAATTTTCGGAGTCACACCATGCCATTTGAAAACAAACAAGCACTAAAAAATGAAATTTCGCAATTTTCATACAATGTTAGTGAAAACCCATTCTGCCTAGAGATCTGTGAACTTGACGGTAGTCGTATCCGAGCAACCTTTGAAATTCATGGGGTCGATAACGGTCATGATGATATTGATTGTGATGATGAGCTGATCGACTTAGTTGTTAATGGATACCTTGTGCTAAAGTACGCCATGAAGAACAAAATCCAACTAGACAGTGATGAATTAAAACGTATTGAAGGTGTCGATGATAAAATCATCGAGTTCATCACTGAATATGTAACAAAAAGTATTGGACAGATTGGCGGAGAATTGCGCCTAAAAATGAGAATCGAAGAACAGTGTTCTTATTGATTACTTAAAATATAAGCATAGCCGAGAGGCTATGCTTTTTTCATTAAAGTGAGGATTAAAGACCTAAAGCGCAATCTTTAGTTTTGGACTTTTCTGTCAATGAGTTGAAGATCGCTTGATCTTTTTCAACCTGGTCGCGAGAGAATGGAACATTATGTCTCGCACAATGTTCTTGTAGCTGCTTGAAAGCATCTTCTCTATCTGCAATAGGGATAGAGACAAACTCCCACTCGCTTCTTTCTTCATTATTATCCTGATTCATATATCCAGACTTAATGAACCAGGTCATTCTAGCGTCATCACCGCATATGTCATATGCTTGCCCGTCCATTTCTACTATGCAATGAGATAAGATTTTTTCTATAGCCTCACCAGATTTAGCATTAATGCGGTTACGGAACATTATTGTCATTGATGGCTCTAAACCCTTCTTTGCGGCAAAATCAGCAAGAACATAGGCAAATTCTGCGCAATGACCATTTGTGTAGAACCTTGAGGGGTCAAAGCCTAACGTATATGGATCGGATGGTTTGTTAGCAATTTTGGATTGTCGATAAAACATGTCTATCGCAGTAACCATGAACTTGTGAGGATTGGGGATCATAATGCATTCTTATTGTTTTGTATTTTTTTTATTTTATCACAGATAAAAAATCCAATGAAATAGAGATATTGGGTTTGTTATTTGATAAGCTGATTCTTTGAGATTAATACTAGAATGGCGAAATAAATGTCTATTGAAATCAATGATGAAAAACTAGAGGAAATCCTGTCTAGTAAAGCACACAATTTCACATCATATAGCTTAGCTAACATGTGTCTATTGAATCTTGAGGATGAGTCCAAGTACTCATATCAGATGGTGAGAAATGGCGTTGGTGGTTGGATTGTTGTCATAAAAACTGATGATGAAGAGACAAAGAAACACGCGAAGAAATTGGATTTCTTTGTCTTGTGATAACTTCTATTTTAGAGAAGTTGAGAAATGGTTCCCAATGCCCGAATTAGAGTTCTAATCCGTCAGGTTTCTTTGTTTCAATCTGCTTCTCTGGATCTACATTTCTGACATCTACGTTGAACTTATCTCGAAGAAAATCAAGTCGGCTTTGATCTAGGTAGAAGTTATTAAAGTCGCCTCTTTCAGCACATTCGATAAACTTCTTATTATTAAGCGCATATCCTACCGCAACCCAGACAAGCTTGGCTCGATTTTGCACCTCTTTTAAATCACTTCCAAGAGGCTCACGCGTCGAACGGATATTGTAAAGAGGATGAATCTTTAAAAGGTCTTTATACGCTTTATTTACAAGGCAGTCACCAACATATTCTGCACTTTTTTTGAACTCACTTAGTTCATTTTGATCTACAATTCCTGCGATTCTAGGTGTAGTTTCAAACTTACCATAGGCTGCATCCCAGTAAGCATAAAACAGCACTTCATTAAGGAGGTTAATTTCAACTTTTCCTGGCAATCCCCTGCCTGATTCAACCATGTAGTCAACAACAGACTTAGAAGGTTTTACCATGTACTTTAGTTTTAACTCGCGATTTTCATAATCTAGAGTAATATATCCTTGCTCAGAAAGTTCATCTCCACCAGCAGTTAATTTAATGTCATCGAAGACATCATGGACTGAAATCTTGCCAGCTTTACTTCGATTTGCAAAGTTATGTTCGAACATAAATAAATTCCTAAATTAATTTCAATTAATTATAGTTTATTTAATAAATAATTGAAACAAACCGCTATTTTAAATAGCGGAATAGTAAGCGCTATCCCATTTGAGGATTAGATAGCGAGATTTCGTTACCTTCTTTTAATAGCTCACTAATGCTTCGATATTTAAAGCATTCGATTTCTCCGCTATCGATATCAAAATGCCTGTTAAGATAAAACTGCAATTGATCTTCAGCAACAACCCATTCATTGCCAAATCCTGGTTTTTTAATCAACCAAACTGCTTCAGGTAACGAAAGTCGTAAATGAATTTCAGGATTCGAGGCTTTCACGTATTGCACATCGGGTTCGAACTTAGAACCAGGCACCCATGCATAAGCTTGAAGAGGCTCAGCTCCTTCAATTTGGTCGCGTGTGCGAGTCGTAGAAACCAAATGGCAGTAAGTTTCAATTTGACCATTCAAATCACGAATATAGACCATGCTATTGATTCGCCAGATATCGTCATTAATTTCAATATCTTGTTCTAGCTTCAGACTCATGCAACCTCCTTATAGATGAATGCTTCAATTATACACCAATGAAAGGCAGGGTCAATAATATTGGAGTTAAATTATTATATTTACATTGAGACTAATTTATGTATAATTAATCAAAAATAAGGAAACCACCATGAATGATAGTATTTATTACCATGTAGAGCATAAGACTTTAAAGGTAATCGAAGCCCTAATGAAAGGTCATATTGTCACTTTAGCTGGCGAAACTTTTCGATACCTGAGAGAAGGTCAGCAGACAAGTACGCTGGAAGCATTACGTACTGGTTTTTTCATTAATGCCAATAAAGATGATGAGCCTCACTGGATCTTTTACACTGAAAGCTTGGGGTTCTTAGAAGCACAAATCAAGAAAGCATCCACTGAAGAGGTTGAAGCGATCATTGCAAACCTATCACTTGATAGTGTGCATAGAGAGAACAATGTTCTTAGACACATCTCTATGGTAAAAAATCGCTTGGATAAAGATCGTGGTCGTCATTTTTTAGTTCGAGCATTTAATAGTGAAGAGTATCAGCGTACTGAAAGTGTGCTAATGAATCGTCTCTACGATTACTTGCAAAAAGATAATTCGTTCCCGCTTGATCGAAACAAGTTTTACGTGCTTGAGAACAAACAGATTAATGAAATCATTTCGATGTTGTTCGACACTTTAGATGAAATGACGCATGAAGGTGTTATTTTAACCAAGAGTGTGTTCGGTGATGCTTGCTCATATGCAAGGTTGGCAAATCTAATCACTGAAAAGTAAAAAATCCGATTAGACTAGAGTATACAAAAGAGGAATTATCATGGAAGTGACAAGCTTTAAACCAAGAAAGCCAAAGCCGAAGCATATCTCAGCGAACTTACAGTCTTTGCTTGATGAAGGATCGGTAAAGAAAAGACTGGCAGAGCATTTTGACGATGATTACTTAAACAAAGTCATGTCAGCTAACGGATACACTTATGTAGAGCTTCATACAGCATTTGAGCTTATTCAAAACCCAGATGGCTGGAAAGAGCCTATCAGTGCTGAAATCTTAGATGAAGACTTTGATGTTTGTGCAGAGGCTTGTGTGTTTATCACTGGTTCTCAACTTGTAAAGACTGATGAGGTTGCTACTGACGGTAAGATTAAGGTTGAAGCTGATGGATATTATGCAGCTATTGGCTCGTAATTGATTTTTAAGTTGCCGAAATAGCATTGTTATTTCGGCATTTATTTATTAATAATAGGTGGTTAATTTGGCTTTAATTAAAGCTGTTACAGCTAAAAAAGGAACGGATTCTAAGGGTGATGAAACAATCATAGCTATAGTGACCTTAGAGTCAGGAAAGTCAGGTAGTGCTTCTCCACCACCATCTTTTTTTAATGGCTTATCTGAAGTAGAGAGAAACGATCTTGTCGCCAAAAGTATCAAAACTATCAATGAGTTGTTGAGTGATAAGATTGTGAGTCTTGATTCATTTCAGCAGGCGAGAATTGATAATGAATTAATGAGTGCAGATGACTTGGATAGGGAATCAGTGCTTGCCAAAATATCAGTCCTCACTGTATCGTTAGCAAACGCTAGAGCGGCAGCCAATGAAAAGAATATCCCGCTCTATGCGCATATTGCCTCGCTATAAAGATCTCACATTAAAATTAGAGATTTGCGCATAAGCAACTTAAAATCGCCTCAAGCAATCCTTGAGGTATCTTAATAACTGCAAAAAAGTGAATAGAATAATGGACAACTTAGTAAAAGTAAGTATTGATGATGAGAAGCCAGAAAATCATCGTAATGTAGTGCTTTGGCATCGAGATCCAAACGCTCCGCCTACAATTGGTTGGGCTACGTACTGGCAACCAAAAAATCAGTTTGCTGGATTTGAGCTGCAATGCCAGCATTATGAGGATGATTTCGGGAAAGACTTCACGCACTGGGCTTACGTCTAATTGAAAATTGCCGATTAACCAATCGGCTTTTTTATACACAAAATATTTACCTTAAGCCGTTTTTATGTATAATAATAAAAAACGGAGATATTATTAATGAAAATCCACAACTTTAATATTAAAGAAGAAGATAAAACACATGACTGCGTATTGATTGAGCGTGATGATGCCGTGCAGTATATTTTCCCATTCGAAGTCATTTACGATGAAAATGGTTCAAAAGCAAAAATGCTTGAGTTCAAAAAACGCGGCTCTGAACATATCGTTAATCCGATGGGGTTTATCGTGGACAGAATCTCTCGTTTGCGTGATTACAATACATCATTCACTCATGTTATTTTTGGTGATAACGAAGCGGAGATTAATGAAAACTACATTCAACAGCGCAAAACTCGCGATACTTTGTTTGTTGATGGCATTGAGCTAAAAGAAGGTGGTTCAATCCACGTAGACTTCCGCGATAAAGATGGTAACGTTACACACTCAGAAACAATTAGTCATCTTAAGGGTACTCAGGTAGCGCAACAAAGTGTTCACCCACATGGTGTTTTCAGACACTTGATCTTTGATGTTGGACAAACCCCTAAGAAAGTCGATGAAAATGGAAATCCTCGTTTTACTAAAAACCCATCGATTAATAAATTTGTTATGAGTAATGGCATTTATGAAGAAGATGTCATTAAAGGATTTTCCAAGGCTTTTAATAGCTACTCCCCTATTTTGGTTGCAATTGCAAAAGAAATGGAGAAGAAAGGGATTGACCGCATTTACTTAGAGCTTCTTATCGAGCCTTGGGGCAAAAGCTTTTCACCTACGACATACCTTGCGGGTGGTGATTTTAATTATATTTCTAAAAGAAATGTTCAATTGATTGAATGTCAATGCCCTAGATATACAGTAACAGTTAAATCAATTCTTGATTTTAAATAATTAATCATTTGATAAGATTTAAATACAAGCTTCTATTTCACATAGGAGCTTTTTATTTTTTATTAAAAATAAAAATGATACACTGTAAAAAACAATAATTACAGGAACTCTTATGAATGACTATGGATTTATTTCAGCAGAGAACGTTAAAAACCTTATCGAATTTACATCGGATAATAATCAGAGTGGTTTTGAGTTGAGTAGAGAAGATCTCAACTTAAAAAACATGAACCCTATTATTAAAAATAATGAAAATGCTTTTAACTTAGCGATAGCCGATCCTGAAAGATTTGAAATGAGCTATGAAATATCGCCTATAACTCAACGAAAAAAAATTGAAATCGATGCAAAAGATATCCAGGATATGAGTAATGCATCTGTCGGTGAGATTTTATATAAAACAAAAAATCTTCCGAAGTTTATTGATCCTGGATCTAGTGGATATGATGAATGGCAGTTTTCAAATGCAGTTAGGCAAGTGGCTTTTCAGCAGATAGAAAACGCAGCAACTACAGAGCAATTACAAAGCATGTTAAGTGAACCTATTAATTCAAACAAGATTGGTTCAATGGAATGCTCATATACTGGAGGCATTGTTTTCAATCAAAATAACGAATATACAAGTGGTTATGAGGATTGCTTAAACAAACCCGTTCGGAAAGCTGAATCCGTCTTAAGTATGTAAGTTTTGATTTTTAAAATGCGCCTAGATCTTAGATCTAGGCGCAAAATATTTAATCCCACGCATCACAAACGTATGCAGGAATGCCAAATGAATCAATCTTTGCAGCTAGAGCCTTAAGACCATCGTAAACACCTAAATTACTTTGTGAGCCAAAATACCAGGCATTAGTGGTGCCACGATAATTTTTCATTAACTTGTTTGGTGTGTGATTCTTGACGTATGTGCGGAAAGAGCGTGAAATTGCGTCTTTTCCGTATAATGAAATCCAAAGGAATGCATAACCTTGCGTTTGACCATTACGCTCTCTACTCGCTTCTGCCTGGTCTTCTTTAGCTACTTGCATTAGCTTATCAAAGTACTCTTTTTTCTGTTTTGGTTTAAGCGCTTTAAACTCGGTTTCGGTAAGTACTGTAATGTTCATAGCGTTTCCTTTTATTTCATTTATTTAATAATTTAATTATATACACTTTAGGTTCAAAGTCAATAAAATCTTTACTTAAATCGCTGTGTTTGTATAATTATGAAAAAGGAGATTTTCTATGAGCTTAGAACAATTCGCAACTGAGTATATCGTAGGTATTGGTACTGCAACTTTAAAGATCAAAAAAATGCCTTCCTTAAATCGCTTTCTTCTTCGAAAAGAAGGTGTTTACTATTCAGCGCGTGATTTGAAGGTTGGCTATGAGCTAGTTTTTGATGAATCACTAGCCGCTAACAAGTGGTATGGAATCCTGATTGAATCAGGGGGAACGGCTGGAATTTCTCCTTACGTACAATCAAATGGTGACACTCTTGGTTGGTATGTCCGAAATGGTTCAGAGTTCCTTAAGACACTACATGATTCATATGCTCTCTTTGATACTCCTGAAAAAGTAATTAGAGCGGCGAAATTGGCTTATGATAAGCTAACGGAATCGAACACCGCTCAAGATTTTATCTATCCTGAATATGACAATTCATTACAGGTGCTTGAGGAAGATCTTGATGAGCAAGGTTCTATTGATGCATTTTATTACATTGCGTATATGGATAATGATAAATCATCTGTTGGAGTGGTCGATTATTGTAGCGGATCGAAATACAAGTCTAATGATCTAGAGCTTGTTATCAACGAATGCTTCACACACCCAAAGAGCGCCATTGATTATGCGAAGTCTTTCGCTAAGCTCAATCAACTCAAATACGAGCCGTTTGACTCAAAATACCATTCGTCATACGCGGGTGGTTGATGTGTTCTAGCCGCTCTTAGAGCGGCATTTCTCGATTGGTTCTTTTCCTATGACGCCTTCCTTGTCAATGTGATGCTTAAAAAGCAATGGAATAGATATCCGATAACTAATCAAGTGTACCTAGTCGAAGCCAGTTGGGATTAGGTGAGAGAAAGGAGTCGTTAGACTCCTTTTTATTTTATGTATTTTGGTTGACTTATGGTTGTTGTGTTTGTATATTGAGAAACAGAGACAGGGCGTGTTTGCCTCCTGTCGGGGTGAAGACCTTGCCGAGCACTCATTGCGGTAAATACTGATATGCAGATATTCTTTCAGTTATGATTTTTTTCCTATTGCTGATTGAACTGTTTATATAATTCGAGTGCGTAAAGTTCAATCAAATACAATACGGATGAATATTATGACTTCTAAAATCTTTTCCCTAGTTGCTTCCAAGATCACTAAAGACGAATTCAAAGAGTTTAAGAAAGAGGCGAATTCCCTTCTTGAAAAATTTGTAGGTCGTACACTAAACCCATCGAAACTAAATGAGCTTTCATCAGCGTTGCTAGGGGCTACGGACTCAAACGTATTTGCTTCAATGTTTAAGCGTATGAGTGTTGAAGATATCATTGATTTGTACAAGTCTGGTGCTTTGAATTATGCAGAGTCATCTGAAGATAAGCAACAAATCTCTAAGTTCAATATCATTCCTCTGCTCGATTTCAAAATCAGGAAAGAGCGTGTCACAATGGGTGTCGAGATTTTCTGCCAATCAACGGATTCAGGTAATGAAGCCGTAAGTCTAGGTATTTTCGTTAACGCCCCAGATTCTGATTATGAATCTAATGATGAGTCAGAGTTAGCTTCATTAAGCGATAACGGTGGTGATATGCTGCACAATATGTTGCGGTCTGTTTATACGTCTAGTGAGTCTGATCTATATTCATTATTTTCTTCATACGGGGCAAAAGAAACCCCTTTGAGTGTTACGGTATCCCCAGTAATCGCAGGTATGTATGGATTGAATAGTTCTTCTTTTGGTCGATTTAGCAGCTTTGAGAAGATGGAAGATTACTTGAATACTTGCCTAATCATGATTGCTAGTGACCTTAATGCTCGATTTGGAGCGAAAGGTAAGGCTATGGCTATCAGAATTTTACCAGCTTACACAAGTAAGTTCTGTGTTGAAATCAGTCAATAATATCTTTTCAGTGTTACGTATCAAAGGGAGCTTGAAGCTCCCTTTTTTGGGCTTTGCACATTTAATTAAATAAATTAATATTGACTCTCAAGCAAACATTAGTATAATAAGTAAAAAACAAAAGAGAGTAATAAAATGAAATCGAACGCACTACTTATCAATGAAGATGATATCGGAATTGTTCTGGTTTCTCTTGATGTGGAACTTGAACAAGAAAACATTGAGGCTGCTTTTGACGAAATTGATTATGACCGATTATATGGTGATCTTGAGGAATACAGTCGAAAGTCTGTTAGTCAGCAACGCGTGATGGCTCATGAGTTGATTAAAAAACAGATTTTACAAGCTCAAATCTTCTAATGCTGTAGCGATGTTTCATAGAGGGCGATTCGTGAATAACAATATGCTGGTGGATAATTCAAGTGCTGCGAGAACTATTATCAATATGCTCATGGATGGAAGTTTAACTAAGCCATCCAATTATTCCCAGTATTTCGAAGATGGGGACAAGGTTCTTATCTATATGTCCGAAGTCGAGCCTCACAATCATCAATATGATGCTGTTGAAGATGCGCCATACTGGGAAGTTGAATTTTTAGCGGTTGATCCTGATTATCGGTTCGTATTTCATTATGAAAATCAACGATTCGCGATTAAGCCAGAGCTAAATAAACCTTATAGATTCGATCATAAGGATGAACACGGATTTATCCATTCGGATTTGGTTGCTAGGTTTGATGACAATAGATTTTGGTCTGAGGACTGGAAGGAAGATCGTGTACTAAGGTGTATTTTTACAATTAAATAATTAAATAATTATTGAATCTCAATCCAATCTATGTATAATAAAAACATAGAGAGTTGACGAGGAAATGGGAATGTCTAAAACACACCATCTAAAGTATGTAAAAACTGGTCGATCAACATTTGAGAAGCCTCAAGGTGACGAGCTGAAAAAGCAATTGTCACAGTTGGAAGGGTTAAAGTTCGGTGACGTTCTAAAGCTAAATGACGGAACTACCTTTGGTCACTATTTGGAACACTTAAGTGATATGGACTCCTGCATCACTGAAGAACATTGTTTAGCATTGCTGTCAGATTGGAAGCCTCGATTAGCTTGCCTTAATCCACATAGAAAAGGTCATATGGACTATAAGACCTTTGCCTATGCAGATAGAACCGTAGTAACTGCTGATGGGAAGACTCACTATCAAATCTTGGTTAAGAATTTCGATGAGCTTAATTGGGTCAATGTTTCTCCAGAGTGTAAAGTTTACCTCAAAGAAGATGTGAAGCATTTGCAATGACTTGAGGGGCAACTCCCCTGTTCTCTGAATCATTATTAACGATTATTACCGACTAAAAATCTAGGATGTAAAAATGAATAAACTTGACGCACTAACCATTGAAATCACATCTGGCTATCTAAATATTGACATGATCACAATGACTGATGAGACGCTAAAACAATGTTCTGCTGATCAGATTAAGCAAATGATTATTGATGATGAATTGTGCGTTCGAGCCTCTACTGGTGAAATTCTAAGAGGATCTGATGTCGTTGGTCGCGGTACACCATCGCTTAATGCACTTGAGTTTGCTTTACATGATGAAGGTGTAACGACTCTTGAGCGCAACACAGAGATCGACTTCTTTGAAAATCTTCAAGATGTTAATCATATTATTCTGAATGGAAAGCCATGTATCACTTTTGATGCCGAGGCAGACGATGAAGATCAAGCTTTCGTTGCTCAAGTTCTCGATGATTCAGGATTCAATGAAGTCGTGTTTAGTCTTTCTGATTTGAATTCGGCAGAGAAGGAAAACGGAGTGTGGAAAATTAATTGCGCTTCGGATGGTAAGGAATACAAATTGTGTATGTACCGAGCCACGCTAGTATAAACTGAGATTGATTTTGTAGTCGCTGAGGCGACTACTTTCTTTTGGCGAACATATAGGGATGGAGAAGGCATGAAACAAATCACACTAACGATGACTGAAGATCAGGCGGAATCCGCTCTAAAGGCATTTGAGCTGCTTATGCGACTATCTATGGGTCAGATTGAGCATTTAACCGAAATGGCTCGTGAGGGCGCTCTGGTGAAGCGTATGGACGATGGAAAGTCACAAGACCTTAGTGTTGATGAAGTAGATGATATTAATGAAGGTCTGATGATGATTAAACGAATCATGGGGCATCATGAAACTTCAAACTTCGGAATTCGAAACGAGAATGTACCAGTAGATGGAAAGCGAGCTTATGAGTTGTGGAAAGTGATTGGTCAATCATTAACAATTAGCCGAGGCAATGCAATTTCAGGTGTTCGAGGTGATGGCTTGAGAGAAAGCTTGACCAACGAACCCATTCCTAAAGCGAGCATTAATATTAGTTAATCAACTTAATTGATAAAAGGGGAAAGATTCTAAAATCTTTCCCCTTTTTTTATGCAAGAAATATATCTTGAATAAATTTTAGGCTGACTAAACCTAATAAATACAAGGAGGTCTATATGAATAAGGATACGCTTAATTCATGATTTAATACTGCCAGTTATTGATCATTGTGTCAATAAAGTTTTTTAGTAAAAACTAATTTATTATCCTGTAATTATTTCGACTTCAGTAAAGCTCTTAATTTCTCTTTTCTTTCGTCAAGTTCTTGCTTTGGAATTTCTTTATAGCTTCTGCTTAGTAGTTCTACAGCTTCGCTATGATCATAAGTTACGCCACGTTCATCTCTTAACATTACGCTATCTCTAATGTCATTATAAAAAATAGAGAAGTTCATGCTTGAGGAATAATTTCTAGGATCTAAATGGTAAAGCCTGAACGTGATTGAATCTCCAGGAAGAGTTTCAACCAAAACCGATTTAACTTTGTTCAGATACTCTTCTGCACTTACTTTCGTGAACTTGAAGTGTTTAGACAAAAACTGGCTTTTTCTCTGCTCACTTTCAGTTGGCATTTTCATTCTGTCTCACCCTCTCCGTTGTTCAGCTCTTTTTCTCTGGATAGTATCGCGTAGTAAGGTTATCCCCTCCCCCTGTAGTATCCCAACCATTTGCCTTACTCCAGTCGCTGTTGCCCTTTTCATCAACAGGCACAACCACAAAAGTTAGCATGGTATCGCAATTCACACCGTATTTTTTGTACCAACTGCGAAAGCTAGCAATTGCTTTCTCCATAGTAGGCGCAGTTGAATTCAAAACAGGTTGTAAGTGGCTATGTGGTCGGGTGAACAGCTTAAAGGTGATTTTATTCGATTCACTCATTTGTAAGTATCCCTAAATGGTGGCATTGCTGAGCTGTTAATCATGTAGTACATGATCATGTCTAGAATACCAGACTCAGAAATATCGGCATCACGGCACAGGCGGTACACATATGGGAATTCATCTTCAATTGTGCATTTTAATTCTGCGTAGTAGTGAGGGTTATGCTCTTTACTGGTAATGAACTCAAGCAGCTCCGCAAATGCCAGTTCAAAATTTGGTGATGGGTAATCATGCGCATTGTTTCTAATGAAAGAAATTACTTCATCGATTTTGTATTTCCCGTCTTGACTGAACATGCTTACAGCGCTCTCCTGCGCTTGCTTGTTATTCATGAAGTCCGAGAATTTATTATGCTCCGATTTGATACGCAACGAAGTGGCTTTAACTAAAGCTTCTTCGGTGTTTTCGTCCATTTGCTTATCTACAACTTCAGATGTTAAAAACTTGATTACAAAATCATCATCTTTAAGCAGTAGATGGAAAGATTTCAACAGCTTTTCTGGAACCTGCGGAATTTTTGAGAAATCACCAATAATTAATGATTTAATTAATTCGGAATGGCTTAGATCGGAACCTTTATTTTTAAGTGAGAGATACTCAGAAATTCGGGGGATAATCTCAATAAGAGCAGATGTAGATACGGCATACTTTTCGAGTGATTCAATTGTGGTAATAACGAAGATTTTTTTATGCTTGAAAGCGCCAATAGAAAGGCAATGTTTATCGTTTTCTGGAAACATGTTTTTTCCCTCATATGTTGTTGTATTCATTATACATACAAAAGCCATTATGTAAATTATTTATTGACTTTCATTTATTATTTATGTATATTTAAAACAACAACGAGATAAGGAATGACTTATGAATGATGAAGTAACACTACCTACAGAGCAAGATACCAGCAAAATGTTTGGCTTGGTTATGGAGGGTAATGTACACGCGATTGGTGGTGTATTAGCTTCCGCAATGAATGCTTTTATTCACCGTAAGAACACGGTTAATTGGTGGGGTTCTGAGCTTGAAGTTTATCTGGCTAATCAAACTTACTTCGTTTTTGAAAAGCTCTTAGGCTACAGCATCGAAGAAACAGAGCTTTTCACATACGCTAACAAAGCCACAAGTGATGAGATTGCAATCAATGAACTAAGTAATCTTTACTTCAAGGATGCGAAAGAGCCTCTTTATCTTGTTGTAAAAGAATCCCCATTCGATTCATATTTCAGCAAGGCGTTTGGTAAGGCTAATGAGTCTGACTTCTTTGTAAATCTTGGTGTTAGCGATATTAACGAAGGATGTGAGACGTTCGAGCAGTTTATCGAATGCTTCACGGAGCTTGGCACTAAAATGGATCTTGAATCTAGCGACCTGTTTCGACTAGGTGATGTGTTTAAAACAAATCTGGCAGAATTTACAAGTATTGAAAATGCCGATTTCTTCAAAGGACATGAATCTCTAATCAAAGACCTTGAGTGCTTTGATCTGATCGGCAGTATCGGTAACGGGTTCGTAATTCGAGTTTGCTAATAAAAGTTAGTGCCTCCCAAGGGAGGCACTAAGTGACCCATCGCTATTGTCATTTTAATGACTAGTATGTTGCCGCACTCGCATTAAGCATACCCATTGTAATTGAGCTTGCTGCTAAAATAATGCCTGTGCCAATTTCATTATTTTTCATTCGATTAGCAATATCACCTACCAGGATACGAACGAAACAGAATGTGAGGATTTGGACTGAAGCAGAGATAGCTCCCCAAATCAGAAAGTCAGCAATGTTCACGCTCTGTTCCATTGATGTGGTTAGAGGGATGGAAAATCCAATCAAAGCACCACCTAACGAAATAGCAGCAGCTTGTGATTTATTTCTTATTAGCTCGATCTCATTGTATGGTGTGATCGCCTTGTATAGAAACAAGAAGAAAAATACCATTAAAAATGAAATTCCAAGGTATATACCAAAAGGAACTAATCCCATCAAAGATGCAGTAATGCTGAAGTCTTCACTAATGAACTGAACCATGTAATTCTCCGTTTTTATTAATTATTTTTTTGAGAATTAATTTTACAATTAAAAACCACCACTGCATAGCTTCAGGATTTTTAAATTGTAAATATATTTGATTTTTTGCCTTGCTAACGGTGAGCAAAACAAATGTTCAGACAGAAAGCCTCTTGACCTGATTCATCATCTCTGACGTTGTAACAGCGGAAAAACAATAAGCAGTTCGGTTTGTACAAAAGGCTACCAGAGCCTTTTCTCCCATTTATCAAGTACTGCTTAAGCGCTGGAACCGTCCAGAAATGCATTCCATCATCATTTCTTTCGAACAGATCTAATGCAAGAAGATGCAAATCTCCGAGTTCTTTTAAAATCTGATTTTCATCAGCATAATTGAGGTTAGAGGAAACGCATCTTTTTTCTTCAAAAAGTTCACATATCGTAAATTCCACTCTAGTGCCTCTTTCCAATTCAGAGACGTGAAGATCGTAAAGAGGCTCTAGCTGTTTCATGGCAAATCCATTCTTATGAAATATGTACGATCACAAACTCTTGCTGTTTGAGAGATGTCGAGGATTTTACGTATGAATGTGTATTGGTCAATCCGTAAAGGTGGCTTAGCATGTATGCAGGGTCTTCATGATGGAAAAGATGAACAATACCAGACGACTTGCTGTGTTTTTCAGAAGTCATTTCAGATCCGCTGTGGTAAATGTACAGTAAAGTGATGTCATCCATTGCTTCGCCAAATTGCTTGCGGAGGTCAACCTGGCAGTTTTCAATAATGATTACATCAGGGACTTCCTTACGCTTTAACAGTTCGCTAACGGCATTCTCAATCGCTTGAACATAGTCAGCATGACTTTTTTCAAGTTCAGCATCAATTTCAAGCAGGCTTACATTTTTAGGGATAGTGTGGCTTCTAAGTTCATGCGTGTACTGAGGTGAAACGATAAAAGCTGCATTTTGGCTAGCTTGAACTGAATTAATTGCCACCAGCTCCATTTGTGAATATTTGTCACCAATGAATACGTTGTCTGCGCTAATAGCTAATTCTGATTTTTGTGTGACTTCTCCCTTCATAAATGAAAGGATGTTTTTGAAACCTTTGCAGATCATTTTTATTCTCATTGAACGATTAAGTTTTTGATATTTTAGTAAGTTTAATCGTTAAAATCAACTATAAAATTTGTTTATATAAGAGCGTTTCCGCTGTGGTGGGCTGTAAAAAGAGTTGTTTGCCGATGATATTCTCTGAAATGCCTAAAAATAACAAAAAGCTCTAATAATCGAGTATTAGAGCTTATTTTCAAAATAGTGCCTAAAGGTGCGGTGATAGATTATTCACCGCCACCGCCTCCGCCGCAGCCACCGCCACCGCTATCACCACCACTGAAGCCACCCCCAGAAAAGCTTGTTGTAGTAGGCGTGTCATCAACCACTACCGTGTTGCTCACATAAGGGGTATTTGAGCTTGAGCGTGACCCTTGAATGGCACGATTACGAGCTTGTTGTTTTTTCTTCTTTCTTCCAAGAAGTGTATCAAAAATTCCCATAGTCTGACCTTTTATTGTTGATTTCTCGTACACTTTATATTGTTTAAATTAATTAGTCAAACACAGGAATTGACACTAAATCAAAACGATATATAATAAAAACAAAACAAGGAGCGCACCATGCTTAAAAATTTATTTAACCCAAATATTTCTCCGTACCCTTCAGAACTTCAAGAGTTCATGGAGGATGAACAAAATTGCACTGAGCAAAACCTGAAGATTATCCGAGACATCAATGAGATTGTGCTCGTGGATAAAGAAAATGATGAAATGGTTGTTCGTGATGCGGGTTTTTCATTTCAGGTAATCTCGATGTCACTAAAACTTCTGATTGAATCAGCGACACCTGATCTAAGTCTTGAATTTATCCGAATCTATAAGTTAGATGAGTACCTTGATTTGGATGATGAAATTAAGCGTCTTGAGTCTTTAGTGGCGGAGCAATCCTGATGCACGTTTTATTGAGAGTAAGCTCAGAATTCATGTCTCATGATCATAGCTATGGAGTATTGGCATCAAGAAATAAAAAGATGCTTGAAAGCCTTGCATTCCGACTATCTAAAGTTTGCAGTGATGATTATGTGGTCGCAGATATTAATGGCATTTCGAAGCAAGCGAAGTACATTGAGTGTATCTCTCAGCATGATTCGGACTTAAATTACTCAATCATTAAGGATTCGGATTTTCGTGAAAAGTGGGAGGGCGATCCTGAACTCGACCACAAATTAAAAAAACTTGAGAAGCAAGGCTGCTCGGGGTTAGGTGTAAAGAGAGTCCATGTAGTAAATGATATCGGAAGAAATAACATTGCCGATTTGTTCAAGTCAGCCGATCACAGCCTCGGAAAGCAAATCGAATCTATCAGAGATGTTTACACTATTGAGAAAGGCATGAAAAAATTGTTTTTAAAGAAAAAGGATCCTCAATATTACTTTGATAACTCATTTAAGCATCAAGCCGATAACTACATGGGATTCATCTTGGGTTAGCTGTTATTTCATAAATTATTGGAGGTTTAAGTGTCGTTTTCTGATTATCTGAGTGTTATGTCACTAGAAGACTGGGTCTTACTGTTTCTGATTGCATTGTTAGTCGTTGTGGTCGCATTTTGGTTGTTAAGTTCACTACAGTTTCACTTTCGCGTAAGAGAGGCTGTGCGAAGTGAGATGCATGAATCAGAATCGAGTGAAGAAGATTTTCAGCTCGGTGCAAATGTTTTACCTTTCAAGCGCAAAGAATAAATTTTTATTGCATTGGCGCTTGAATTTTAATGATTAATTCTCTAGCAAACCCAATAGGAAAAGCATGAATACTGATCAGTTAAGAGGAATGATTCTTTCTAACTTGAATGAGGTGAAATCCGTTATGCTTTCACCTCAATCTGTAGAGATTGTTAAGTGGTTAAAAGAAAGTCAGATGACTAGTGCAAATCTTGCTGAGCGATTGGATATTAACATCAACAATGCTTCTAATAGACTACAAAAGCTGTACAAACAAGGTTATTTGGATAGAGTTGTTGATAGGTCGTCAAGCGGCGGTGTTGAGTATCGCTATCGAACAAAGAAAGAGTTCTTTGAGTTCCTTTAAAGAAAAAGTGCAGACGGTCTCAAGCTATTACGCTCGTGTTGAAAAGGTAAGGTGCGACCATCGCACCTTACCTTTGATTGTTATTTTGTGGATTCAAAAACGGCTTTTACTACAATTTTATGATCAGGCGCTCCTTTCGAATAAAGATCATTCAACCCCTGATAACCTAGCTTTTTGGCTTCTGCTGTAGCGGCTTTATATTTATTGATATGAGTAATAGACTCTTGAACAATATTTTTAATATCTAAACTTGAATACTGTTCAAAAATTCCTAATAGCCGATCAGTCTCTTGCTCAAATCTGTATTTTGATTGATAGAAACTGTGCTTAGTCCGCAGGTATGCTAATGGCATTCGTCCGAAGTGGCTCCACACTGCATTAATAACAATCTCCCAACCACCATCACCTCCCTGACAAAGAGATGCTTGAAGTGTGTAACGATCCCCTGTGGGGCTAGGGATTTCATCTAATGGGGCATCAATAGAGTAAGTAAGACCTTGAATCATAGCGCAAAGGTTATCGCTGGATGCGTCAACAACCTCTTGTAGCTTTGTAATGAATTTGTCGTGAAGTTCTAAGTGGGCATTGTCCATGCGCTTTACCTTTAGCTCTTGATTTAGTTGATTATGTAATTATAATAATTACACAATTGATGTCAATAAGTTAATTACATAACATGAAAAGAGCATTAGATAACAACCAGATAATCGATGAGCTATTAAGGCTCCACAAGCTAGATAATGACAACCAGCTTGCTAATCACTACGGAGTCGAGCGCCAGCAGATACGGCAATTCAGAAATGCTAAACGTGTCGGACTGCCCCAAAACATCATGTCCGAGCTATTGATCTTTAGCACTTCTCAAAAGAAAGAAGATTAAATCTAAATCATTGGTGATATAAGTGAAGGTTATTGACGCCTGCCTTTCTTTGCGGAGCAGCTAAGCAGGATCTTCACGGAAAACGCTCAGACAAAAATTTGTATGAGCGCGTTATCTCCAAGGTAAGGAGAGCAATGGCACATTTGGTGCAAAATCAACTCGAAAGCGTAATAGCTTGAGACGGTCTGCACTTTTTTATCAGTACGTTATCTAAAAACAGGAATCACAGTTTCTGTACCAGGAAGACCATTCGTTGGCATGATAAAGCTGAATCCCTCAGCTTTTAATGCAGCAATCATCGATTCCTTATTTACAGCGTTTTCTTCATCGTTGTAATTGAAGAACTGGCTAGCCAGACCAAAACAAAAATAAGAATCACCAAACCGCTTTCTGAAAAAGTCATTAGCTAACTTAATCACTTCAAGTTCACTGCCTAAAACGATATCTTCTACATCAATGCTAGTAATGAAAATGATTGGTAAGCCTTGCGAGAATTTTTTCTCAATGATTCCTTTATGATGGTTAACATACTCAAAAGCATTGCAGGCTAGTTGAGAGTGAGCATCAAATGTGAAGAATAGGTGAATGTCCTCATCTTGATAATTGTCAAGCGAAAGAAAATTAATGGTAGCTACATCTACAGACTCAAAATCATCAGAATCTTCGTCATCGTCCAACAAAGAAGCGTTGATGGTTAAGGTGCTTTCTTCAAAGTGGTCGTCTGGCTCAGTTGGTCTGTATTCTCTTTTTGATTCAAGACAAAATGAAGCATAGTTCATGTCGATCTTAGTTGTCATTATTCTCACCTTTTAAGTTAAATATTCTAAAAATTTGTTTAGCGGTCTTGTTACCAATCCCCTTAATCTCAAGAAGTTCGTTTTCAGTCATGTTAACGATTTCCGCTAGAGATTTTCCGCTCATAGCAAGCTCATAGGCGACTTTGGTGTTTATGCCAGGCAATATAGCCAAAATTCCTTTTAAGCCATCAGAAGCGCTGATAACGCCTTTATGAGAGGATTCAGAGTCCGATTGGATCAAGGCTTTATTCATCTTCTTACGCTCAGTAGAACTCATATCTACTCGCGTATTTCTGACTTTGACAGGGTAGTATAAGGATTGCTCAACAAAGCCCTGGATGAGCTTTGCTACCATGTATGCTGTGTGATTCAGGTTGAACGTCTGTATGGTCTGCTGGCAGCAAATAGCGGAGATGTAATTCAGCCAACCATCCATCTGTTTTACCTGAGGAAGTACGTTGTATAGTGTGCGGATCTGACCTTGTTCTTTCCTTTCGCCCTCGACAATCCAAACAACTTGCATGTAAATACCTTCGTTTGCATTGCTTACCATGCTTCGGTAATAACGCTCAGCTTGCTCATGCGCATGGTGATTATCTGAGGTGATGTTGTTGTACAGGTCTGTAAGCGTTTTTCTTTCAATAAGAAGAACTCTGGATGGATCGCTCTGAGAAGTAACGAGAATATCACCGTCAGGTAAAGAAGTTGGGTGTACATTCTTAATCCCAGTGCTGCTTAACTTATTGAATAATTCAGCAGGTTCTCGATGATCTACAAGGACAATAGCGTCTTTGTAGGTGGAGTCTTTGAACGGAGCTGATGAAACATCAAGATGAAGCGCTTCATTGTACAATTGCTCTAGAGAGGAATCACAAAAAGAAAAGTTCGAATCTTTGCCGAAAGCATTTCGGCTCTTAAATCTCCCCTCTCCAATTACGTTGTTCATCGCTTGGTCAAATCTAGACTCCTGATGATATGTTCTGCCTCTTGTATGATTGGATGACTGTGTTAAGCCTTTTTCATCCAGAAGCATAGCCAGTTCTCTAAGCCCAACAGTTTGAATATCAATTCCCACAGAGTGTAGAAATCTAGTGATCTCAATCTTTCTGGCATTGCTTGGTGAGGTTACTTGAATTCTATTGCCAATTTTGGATAGAAACTCACCTTCTCTGCCTACTACGTAAAAGCGTATATACACATCTGAAGAACTCGGTTTCCAAGGTCTGAACTGCATAGTAAGGCTCCATTTAGAGGTTCAGGGAGAGTGAACCGTGAACTAAGACTATTTTTAAGTCAAAGTCCACGGTTAATAGTCCTCATTTCAACTTATTTAGCGATTTTCATCCACGGCTTATAATCCTCATTCGCTAAGATTATTTGTATCTACTTAACAAAAATTGAATTCCGCCAGAGTGAACGATGTCGAAATGTCGGAATCTCTCACCGTCATGCTCAACAAAAATGTCTGATTTGTGCTCATTGCAGAACTCAGCAAACTGTTTGCTATCAACCTCATCTTTGCCGAACAGGAGTACAAGCTTGTAGTAATCCTCTTTGTCTAATGAGTCTTCAAGCGTGAATTTTTCGTTCAGACGAAGTCGTGTTCTCTTATTAATGAATGACTCCCATCCATCAATTTCTTCATCTGACCAGCGACTAGACCAATTAGCAATGAACTTTTCATTATCTTTTAGAAGGTCAGCATTTCCTCTTACGCTAATATATGAGTTGATGAACCGTGTGCTAAAGTGAAGAGGTTCACCTTCGTATTGATCTAGCAATTCTGCTGTCTTCTTAACGATTTCAGGTAAGTAATTTCTATCAAGAAGCGTTTCGCTAGATGGTTTTGTTGAGTTTTGAATAGCGTAATTGGCAATGTCGGTAATAAACACATCTTCCAATTGAAGCTTATCTTTTACTCGTCGTTTGTTTAGATAGCTGTTCAACAGCATAGTGATTGACGTGTAATTTTGGAAATGGACAGGATTTTCAGCGCCTTCTTCCCAACATTCATCGCAAGGGAGTTTCAATAATTCATCCAATCCAATTTCCATTACAAGCTCTACTGCCGCTTCAGTAAGGTTCTTTCCATCGAGCTTATTGTCATATAGGTACTCATCATTGAAAGATGATCCAAAGGTTCTGGTCGCCTGCTCTAACTCAGAAAGAAAACCATATTCACCGTATTTTCCAAGCTCCATGATTTGGATAAGTTTTGGTTTCAATTTGTTCTTATGAAGAAGTAACGGTAAGTATGAATGTTCAGCGATCCAGCCTTCAATATCTTCGCAATCACCTACAGGGTAATCCGCGTTGTTGATGACGTTATAAAGTAAGGACTCTTCCATAAAATACTTTGTCATAAACAATGGAAATTTCAGGTCTACCACGCCATCCTTAATGAACAGCTTGTACACCATATCTTCGCTGATTTCTTTTGGGATTTCTTCAAGGTTAAATAGGATTGCGAACAACTCTCCTTCCTTGAATTGTTCAAGAATATTTAAAGCATCACGCTTTACTTCTTTATAGGCAAAGCGGGTCTCAGAAAGCTTTCCATTTTCGTCCATATAAAAGGATAAGATGTGATGAACAAGCTCAATGACCTTTGGGCGAGTAATCAATGTGTTTTTGTGGGTTCTGAGAGATTCAAGGTATTCAGAGAAAAGGTCTGGGATATCGTGACCAAGAAAGAAAATAGCTCCTGCACCTTGATTACAATCATGAATTGGGCTGAGATCAAAACCAGCTAGGATTCGGTTTTCGAATTGGTCGGGGTCAACAGTGAACATAAAAAATTCCTTACCTTATAATGTTTATAAATATACATCATTTAGAGTAAAAGTAAATAATTTATCTTTATAGGATAATAATTAATTTCAAAACAACTATTGATCACAACCTCTTATATAAAAACTCTTCGTTTGAGCTTGCTTCGTAGCCTTTAAATCTGATCAGATAGTATACAAAAAGTGGGTTTGCTCTGTACTTATCGCTTTCCCAGATACCACCTGCTTTTACATAAATGAGAATCCGCCGTTCAATCCTAATGATTCTAATAACCCCAAACCAACCGCAATAAATCTTGTTTCTCATGAACGACTTGCGCAAAGGATGTCTGTAACTTAGAACCTTCATTTTCCATAAGGGAGTCTGATACTTTAATGCTTGATGAAGTGGTTGAACCAAAAAAGGGTTCACGAATGAAACAATCGGGAGTAAGACTGCAAAAGGAAGGCAAAGTGTTAAAAATTCAATTACTGGCTTGGCATCATCTGTATTTGTTAACAATGAGTCCAAAGATAACACCATAGTAAAATACATATAACCAAAGACACAGGCGATAATGGCGATCAATCTGGACATAAATAATGGTTAAACAAATACATTGCAAGTCCTGGTTTGTGAATTTGGGTAAGTTTATTGAAACTACCGTTAGATACCGAATCTAACAGTGGTTTCAACAAAATTAGTTGCTCTTAGCTTGATTGTATCGGTCTTTTTGTTCGTTGACAGATTTCGTCACTTCATCACGGTCTTTACCGCTCATCAACATACGAACCTGAATGGACTGCTGATCAAAAAAACCTTTAGGCCAACATCGAGTTTCTCCAACTAGCTCCCCTTTTTCGCAAACTGAGAGTTTATTCTCATTAAACTCGAATGAAAATGGTTTAATTTCATTTTGAGCCACGCCAATTCGGAGTTCATTAAACATCAAGGATGTTGCTACATGTGCGGTATCGCCATCTTTAAGGCTCTTGCACCAATCATAAACGTTCCAGTCTGAAACGGCGTGTTTGTTATCATCTGAGATAACGACATTAATTGTTTTCAAATTAAACTCCGAGGTTAAGCAGGAACAATCTTCCAGTTTTTGTAGCCAATTGCTTGCGAGTGTCTTTTGCTAAAATCTGTTTCTTCAAGCTTGAATCCATTTTCCTCAAGAGACTTTAGCATGATGGATTTAATTTTTGATAGATACTCTGGCAGAGCTTCACCATTTTTGCCAAAACGCTCAATTGAGTTCAGTGCTTCACTTACAGAAAAGTACTCTTGTTCTTCATAACCGCTTTCTGTTTCGTAAAACGCAGAGGCAACCCAATCACCGAAACTAGAGATCTGACCATATGATGCAGTAGGATATTGATTATGAAAATCGTGTTCACAATCATCTTTCTTGAAGATGTATCCTTTAGCCAATTGAGACTCATCATATTCATGCGGAACATCATGCTCTGAGACGCACGTTAAATAGACAATCTCTGTACTCTCGGTATCTTCACCATGAGGGGTTAAAGAGTGAGATGTTCGTGTTCTGTTTCCTTTCAGATCACGAAGCCAAACAGTATGACGAACGAATGGGTGTTTTTGACCTACTTGAAAACGGCTCATGGTGCATCCTCTTAATACTTAGTTGTTAGTTGTGTTAAGTTGAGGCTTAAGCCTCAACAATTTTCAATAGCTCTTTGTTTTTGTCTTTGAACAATTTTGATAGTTCATCTTCTTCAAACTTGAAGCCATTAACGTCTACCGCTTGCTTGATCTCATTGATGACCAGTTCAAGCTTTTCAGTCAGACCATGTAGAGCGCCAAACATCGAGATATCGTTCAAAACATTTTCAGCAAGAACGTATTTCAATAGGCTTGGTTCACCAGAATCATCGCTTACAAGAGCTTTAACGATGTAATCACCCGCCGTTGATAACTGAGCATAGCTTGCTGATGGGTATTGATTATTGAAAATTACATTTTGGTCTTCGCCAGTGAAGGTGTAGCCCGTTGTTTTGTCGTTCGTGTAATCAATGGAGACTTCATGCTCTTCTTTGCAGGTAAGGACGACAAACTCTGTGCTGATAAGAGGTTGGTCTAACATGCTGGTGTAAAAAAGAGTGCCGTTCGGTTTGCCATTTTTATCCAAACTAACGAACTGGTGGCGCATAAACAGGTATTTCTTTCCAGGCTCGAATCGGCTCATGGTGTTTCCTTTTACTTATTTTTCGAAATGGTAATGCCAAGATAGTCGATTACGATTTCAATATCGGCATTAGAAAGTGGTTCCGAGATCTTAAATGCTCGCTTAGAACATTGTTCATCAAGGTTTAGTTTTTGGTTTAGAAGCAAAGAAACTTGAGTTTCTGTATCTGGCTCTACAATTTTTAATTGATTAAAAATCTCATCAACTTCATGTTCTGACAACGCGTTGGTGGTCAGGCAGAGCCTTGCACAGCTTCGTTTAATCTTAACGTTTACAGTAATCATTTCTGAATCCGAACTTTATTTTCACTGATTATATATCAATCACACCAAAGGTCAAGAATAAAATTATTTATTATTTACAGCCATAAATAGTCATTTGAGCACTAAATGTACCAATAATCACAAAACACTTAACAAATTCATCAGGATACGCAGAATAGCCTCACACTTAATGAATATTCAAAATAAAATATATTTACAGAACTAATAAATATCCTTACATTTAAGCCTCGCCATTTTTGGCGATATTTCATTAATTTCAAAGAGTTTTTTTATGAAAAAATTAGCTATTCTGTCTTTATCTGTACTCGCATCCACAGCTTCTTTTGGCGCATTAGCATCAAATTTTTATGTTCAGCTAATGGAGGATACGGATTCTGGGCTGTCTACAATAGATGCGGTGACTTCTGTGTCAACTCCGACTATCAAGTTTAAGGCTCGACGTGACTCGGTGTTTAATTACACCCTGGTAAATAAGACTACTGGCGATTCCACGACTGATAGTGTGATTTTGCCAAGAATGATAAGCTATCGATTAATTAAATTTCCATACTTGGTAGATGGAGAGTATGAGATGACCTACCGTAATTCTTATTACGGTCCTGAAATTAAAAAAATGAGCTTTGTGATTGATTCGTCTGTAGATGCGTACAAGGTAGAGCACCGCGTGTCAGGGGATGAGGTTATTTTTACTTCGAAAGTTGAACCAGATAGCTTATTCGAAGTCTCATTCCATCCAGAGAATACGATGGAAAAAGTTGGCGCGTTGGTAACGTCTGATAGTAACGATGGTTATGTATCAGCTAGCCTACCGTTGATTAATGGTGAGTCAAATTATACGGTGACTTATAAAGTGACTGATAAAGCAGGCAATAAGAAAACAGTTACAAACTTGCTAACAAACTTGTAAATCACAAATAGATTTTAAACATAAAAGGGAGGCTAAAAGCCTCCTTTTTTATTTTCATTAATAATCACAGCACAAAACTCATACAAGACTATTGCGACTCACTAGATTATGTGTCAATATCTGACACATAATCTAAAAAGGAATGTCAAAATGCGCAATCTAAGCTATGAACAAGAAATGAATAAGCTCATTGAGGAAGTCGGTCACGTTATTGTTGGTCGTGTGATTCGAGGTGAGTTAATCAATAGACTGTACATGCTGTTTGGCATTTCTCGTACTAGCCATCTGGCATACTTAAACAACTCAGATTCTGTCCCTGATTACATCTGGAATCAGCTAGACACCTTCAATAGCCTCCCTCCATTTCAAAAGGTTAAGCTAGTATTCGAACGATGCGTTGATTTAACCGATTTACCAGCAGATAAGGCGCTGTCGCAAGTTATCAAAGGCTGGGAAATTATGACTGGCAGTCCTTTCGATTCGGCAGATAAAGTTCGATATGCTGGGCAATTTGATGTGAAAAAGGTGAATGAGAAAATTCAATCTGTCATGGCAAATGACCCAAGCTGTATTGGAGCGGGTCTTCTATTTAGCTCGTACTTTGAAACATGTAAAAACCTCATTAGCTTCGAGAGCGTAAGAAATGTCTTGAATCAAGATAGCCACCAACACAGAAATCTGGCTGGCTACACTTTAGGAACATTGTTCCTAGAGAACTCAGTGCTAGCTCATGGGATTAATCAGTTTAAAGAAAAGTGCCGAAACGTAATCGAATTCTATAAGCCTGGCGAACAAGTCAAAGATGAACTTTTTGATCGAGCATTTCACATTTATCTTCGGGCAAAACACGACTTTACCGACTTCGCAAAATACTGCGTTTCTAGAAGTGCAAAGGTTGCTTCAAACGAACAGCTTAAAATCCAAGAGCAGATCTTTGTCTTTAACAGTGTTGAACATTTGATTGAGCAGTCTTCTATGATCCCTAATGGCTTCTCATTAAGCATGATTCGCCCAGAGAGAGCGTTCGATAGCTTCTTTGCGATGATTGTGAAATCAGGTGAAGACATTCACCTGTTAACTGACAAGCCTAAATCCACAATGTTCCAGAGAGATGCTATGAGTAGTCGAAATCAGCGCTACAATCTTAGTCGCTACGAAAACTCATACTTCCCTTATGAAATGATGAACCTCCAAGTAGAAGATAACGGTCGGGTGCTCGTGGAATCAGAATCGACAGAGGTTGCTATTTCAGATTCTGGTCTAAGAGTTCTTGGTACAGTACGCTCTATGTATAGTGATAGTATTCTATGGCTGACGTTCCTAATGGAAGAGTGTCGAAACCAGCTTATTAGCAAGAAGCTGGCTTTGCCGAACTTGAGCTATGTTTCTCAGGAATCAGTATCACATGCTTTGCTTGAGAGCAAATC
This sequence comes from Vibrio sp. 2092, assembly GCF_033339635.1. NCBI lineage: Bacteria > Pseudomonadati > Pseudomonadota > Gammaproteobacteria > Vibrionales > Vibrionaceae > Vibrio > Vibrio sp. 2092. The sequence continues at coordinate 46,935 of NZ_JAWOUY010000011.1, forward strand.
AGGGGTATCAAACCTGCCTGTTAATTACCAGGTAAATACTTCCATTAAGGTTAAGAAATCAACCGAATTAAATAGAGATAATTTCCTGGTTAGCAACCCTCGGGCAAAACGCTTTATGCACAAAAACCATTGGATGGAAGATAAGTTCGATAAGAAAATTGATCAGGCATTGTTATATATCCCTGCTGAACTTTCTTCCGCGAGTAACCTATTGATTGAGAATAAGCGCGGCAAGGTTTCTTTAGCTACAACCGATGGTGAAGGAAAATCTATTGAAAAAATGGGATTAAAAGCTTTGCCTAGTACATCAGTTGGTACAGCAGAGGAAATCCAAGCAGAAGCCGATTTGATCGCAAGATATAATAAATCGGTCATGATTAGCAAACTTATGAATGAGGAATTCGAAGCCAATAAGGTGAAAATGGAAAAATGGATTGCTGAGAAAATCAGTAAGAACCTCCCTACCCTTATGGACGATATTATTTCCCTTAATCATGATCGCTTTGCTATCGGGGGTGCTTATCTCAAGATGGTTGAGGATGGAACCGCTCCAGCAGGAAGGAAAAGAGAACTTGTGCGTCAAGTGCATGTTAAGAAGCACAAGGGTTATTATGACAGTAGAAGTACGCCAACTGAATTGCAAAAAGCTCTAGAGATTAGAGATAAAAACAACTACGCATACTGCTACATTACTGGTGATGAGCCAGACCTTAGCTTCTATTTGAATGTGTCCACTGTTTACGATCTCATGCTGCTAACTGGATTGTCAATCGATGAACTTCCAGTTGAATTGAGAAACTGGAACTCTCGATCAGATCAAGTAGCTGATAGAATGAGTGATTGCTATGACCCAGTTGAGGCTTTAGCTAACCCTTGGGATAACTTAAAGATCTTTTTGTCTATCCCGTTATCTAAGAGTTATGTTCTTAAGAGACGTAAGGAGCTTGGCGTAAAAGGTCGGTTTGTTAAGCCTCTGAACTACTATGATTGCAATGAGGATCCAAAAGCAGAGGAATGGTATCGTTCATTGTTTAATGCTCAAGTGGCTAGAGGTGAAAATCGAGTTGCAGCAAGGCAATCATATTCTGTAAGACCAGAATTCCATTTTTATAGCTAATAACAAATAAAGGGATTTTTTCGAAAATCCCTTTTTTTGATACCTAGATCACTGCATTTCATGCGCATAAACAATACAATGCATAAATAAACCAAATAAAAAATCAAACAATAATAAAAGGATACCTATCATGAACACTCCATTCAGTACTTAAGAAACACCACTCACTCGTTAGGCGCGTGTTTTTTTCATGTAAGCACAAACATAAGTTATCAGTAAAGGTATGTTTTATTGCCTTTTTCGTAGACTTGTGTGTTTTACTGTTCGCCAGACAAGTAATCACCAAAGATAAGAAAAGTTCCCCTTCGAGTGGACTTTGGATCACCGCACTATTTTTATAAGTCATCGATAAAGATAAATTTTGTTACCCTTATTGTATACTTGGCTGAGTTATGCTAGATTAAGTACACATTAAGAGGAATAATTTATACCTAAGAAGTTGACTTAAAATGAACACTCAAACAGCATTACAAAGACTATACAAATTCGACGCTAAAGGTATTTATGTTTATACCAAGCGCGACCTTCGACGTGTCTTTTTCGATGATGCTGACGAAACCTTCAAAAAAGGTCTATCACGTTTAGTAAAGTCAGGTATCCTCGAATCAGCTTGCAAAGGTATTTATGTCTTCGCCTATAGTAAAAATAAAGGCGCGAACACAATTGAATTAGTAGCTGGGGCGTTAAGAAGGGGTGAATACAATTACATCTCACTTGAATCAGCACTATCGGAATATGGACTTATTTCGCAAATTCCAATTTCTACACTAACTGTTATGACTACTGGGCGCAGTGGGCGGTTCAAAACTTTGTATGGAATCATTGAATTCACAAAGACAAAGAGAGATGCGCTTGATATACTGAATAGTACAAATAAAACCGATAGACACTTAAGATTCGCAAAGAAAGAAGCAGCATTGCGTGATTTAAAACGCGTGGGTAGAAATACTCATATGCTGGTCGATGCGGAGGATGAATAAAAAATGAATAATAGTAAATTTAGTGATTTGGCTAAGGTAGCAATGGCTAACCCTAACCTAAAAAATATGAGACCAGTCGTTGAGAAAGAATTGCTTCACTACGATATTTTATATGCTCTTGAGAAAGAAGGTTTCCTGGATGCATTAGTGTTTCAAGGTGGTACATCACTACGTCTTTGTCATGGTGGAAATCGATTTAGTGAAGATTTAGATTTTGCTGGTGGTAAAGACTTTACCAGTCAGCATTTGCGTCCAATCAAAGAGTGTATCGAAGATTACATTTGCTCACGCTATGGCGTTGATGTTGCTGTGAAACAGCCAAAAGAACTGCGAGATCAGCCAGCATACAACGAAATCAAAGTTGATAAATGGCAGATTGCAGTGACGACTTCTCCATCTCAAAAAGATATGCCTAAGCAGAAAATAAAGCTTGAGATTGCGAATATTCCTGCATACACATCTGAGCCATCAGCTTTGAATATTAACTACGATTTCTTGAAAGAGTACGAAAACACAATCATTATTACTGAAACTCTTGAAGAAATTATGGCTGATAAGCTTGTCTCGTTGCCTGCTTGCCAGAAGTATGTTCGTTTTCGTGATATCTGGGATTTAGCATGGTTGCAGCAACAAGGTGCTCAAATTAACCCTGAACTCATCGAGAAGAAGCTTAATGATTACAAAATTCAGAACTATGATCAGCTTCTAACTAGCGCAGTTCAACGACTTCCATCTATGGTTAATGATAAGAAGTTTCTAACCGAGATGCAGCGATTTATCCCTGCGGACGTATTAGAAAGAACGCTTGAGAAAGATAAGTTCAATCTTTACCTTCAATCGGCACTAGGTGGAATGTTCAAAGAGGTGAACAACGAGCTATACGGCAAGAAGCAATCATTCGAATTTAATATGTAAAATTTGTTAGGGAAATTATAAATGAATTCTGAAATCACTGTTGATAAAAAGATCAGAGAGCTTAAGGAAGGAGCTTCTTTGAAGAATAAGTTTTATTTGTTAGATAATACAAATGGAATGCTAAAGAAAATTGCTTTATCTAAAATGGAAGCTTGTGACTTATCAACATACAAAGATCTAATCAACAATACTGAATGTGAAGTTATTTCATGTAGCTTCCTAGTAAAAAATGGAAAAGTGGTAGCTATTTATGATGCGAATGTATATCACCTTACCATGAATTCAGATTTTACATTTAATTTTGAAGACTCGTTGATTTCAAACGCTAGCAAGAAATATGTCAAGCTGCTAGTTGAAAAAGAGTTTGTCGATTCTGACTATGCTTACATTCTAACAAATCTCGCCTCTAAACTTGGTTTAGTTCGTGAGATTAAGATGGATAATATTCAAAGCCTTATTCCTAGTTGCTCTGTTGAATATGAGAAACTAACAGTTACTCAGCATATGCTAAACAAAGAAAGCAGTGATGATAAAGAAAGAAAGTATTATCAATCAGCTTTAGAAATGTATAACCGAGAGGTAGCTTTGGGTTTAAAAGTTGATAAAGCTGTCCATTCTCAGTTAAAGGATACATGCGCAAAGATGTGAACGGCATGACTTAGAAAATAGATTAACTCAATAACGCCCTATATTGTTCTCAGTATAGGGCTTTTTGTTGTTATTGATATTCGCTCCTGATAGTATGTTATTAAATTAATAAAAGAGAAATAATCATGGATAAGTCATTAGCACCTACCAGACCATATGTATTAACAGCATTGGTTGCTTTGGGTATAGGAGTATTCACCTATTTGATCGGATTGATAAATGCAAACCTTCAATTCAATGAGAAAGGGTATTACTTTGTGGTTTTGGTATTTGGTTTATTTAGCGTTATCACGCTTCAAAAAACCATTCGAGATGAATCCGAAGGTTTAAAAGTTACTTCGGCATATAAGAATCTGAACATATTCTGTGTAATTATTGCTTGCGCTTTAATGTTCATCGGTCTTTACAATGTGGATACACTTCTTCTAAATGAGAAGGGATTTTTTGGTATTGCGTTTGTCATGAGCTTGTTTAGCTCAATCGTAGTGCAAAAGAATGTTCGAGATCTCGAATACTTTAAGAGTAATTCTAAATCAGAGAGTAAAAGTAATTTTGATGCTCCTGAGGATGAGCAGAAATAGGTTAGAAATGAATGTGAAAACACCCCATAAGAATGGGGTGTTTTTTTATATTGATGGAGAGTTATCCATGTATTGCTCATAGTCTCTGCCGTAGTATCGTTTGTATCCAATCATAGAAGTAGCAAGAATATTATTGTACTCTTTAACCATTCTACTAACTGGCTCTATAGATGGGTGTTTGTCAGAGAGCTGGTTCATTGCTTTTGCTACCGCGAAAGCGTCACTTGATTCAGGCTTTGGAATGTCGCTGGAAATCCTGATATTCAAACCTGAAAGCTCTTTAAGTGATAGCAGCTTAGCATCACTTTCCAATCCATGCTCAACAATGCCTGTAATGTATCCCATGCTTGAATAGTCCTCGTTCTTACCTTTTAGGTCAACCAGGAGTGTTGCGAAAACATCACTGCCATAAAAGATTCGGGATTGTCCGTTTGAATAGCTACCACTGGTTTGTAGGTTATTCAGAGAGCTTCTTAATGGTAAATTGTGTTCAAGGAGGATATTCCCCCATGAGGCAACGGATAGCGCCCCCTTTGCAATCTCAGATAAATCTTCCGAACTTTGGGTGTAATCAGGCTGAGACTTAACAGAGAACTTTACTGTTTCATGTAAAAAGTCATGAAGTGCCTTATTCTGGTGGTTTTCACTATCTAACCCGTGAATAATATCAAAGAATTTCGCATGTAATCCAGATGCGGTCAAATGGTTGATATCTGGCACAACTGAATTCAATTTATGGATATTATGAACAATGTTCTCTCTCAACTCTTTCTGTTTATCAATATCGTGTTGATTTACACGATCTTCATAAGTTGAAATGTTGGATTCAATGTTGTCGTTGACGATATAGGTAAAAAGAGCTTTCTCATGCTCTAATCTGCCATCAGGTGTATTTATATCGGCATCTGTGAGATTTAGATCTTTGAACAGTTGTTCGATAGAGTTTGCAAAGTCACGCTCATGTGGGTTTGTACTCTGATTGTGATTTTGTTGAATGTGAGACAGTGTTTTTACTGTTTCTAAGATTAGCTTAGTGCTTTTTAATGGGGTAGACATAATAAAACCTTTTCTTTTTATTATATCCGAATATTTAATTAATTAATATAAACCGCCCATTCGATGAGGGCGGTTTCTGATATAAATAATGACTAATTAGCCAAGATTTAGCTCTTTTTTCATTCGAATGTAGTAGCGCTCAGTCAGATCCCAGATTTCTCGGAATACAGTGTTGCAGTACTCACCATCATTGAACAAGGTTACTAGATCGTAAGCTTCGCCACGTAATGACTGAATCTGAGAAACAATCGATTGGAACTCATGATCGTTAGCTGTCAGCATTACTTCTTCACGAATATGAGCCATTTCAAGCGCCAGCTTATGATTTCGAAGCTCAAGCAGAAGATTACTTAATGCGACCCAAAATGCGCGTTGGCTACTGTAGCTTTTACATGCAGACTTGTAGTCTTTTTCTTTCAAAATGAGGATAAGAGTTTGCGCAAGGGGGCTGGTTTTACTTGCAGGGATTTTCTCTTTCTTCATTTTTGCAAATCGGTTGTAGCTATCGAGTTTTTTATGGTTGTCCATTCTTTATGCCTTATTCAAGTTTTTAATTATTATCTATACATGAATTAATTAGTCAATTAAAAAATAACTGTAAATCAGTATTGGAGGTTTTTTGTGTAATCCTTAAACAGATCTAGATTGTCTCCAATCAACGCCACACCGAAATATGTCGGGAATGCGTTGGAGAAAGTTTCAACTAGCTTACCCTCTGAATCGGTCAACCAAGAATGCGGGAACCAATCACCCCCACTACCATCAGGATAAGCAACTTGTGCAAATCCAGTGAAAATGGTGTCACCCTCTCCTGCTTCTTGAAGCACATTTGAATGGCATTTTCCTAATGGGAGATCGCATACAATCACAGATTCATTTGGACGGACTTTGAATACCTTGGCATCGCTGCCAAGGAGTAAGTCAATGAATAGGTCTTCTTGCTCGCCATAGTGGTTCTCTGTGTCCATTCCATCCTTATCAGGGATAATGGCAAAATCAGGCTCGCAACCTTTTTCAAAAGAAGCGGATTTATTCATTAACTTTAATAGCTGATGCATTTTTGGATGTGTGGACATAAGTTTAACCCTACGCGGCTGGCATCATGCAAACATGAGATTCTTCGAATTTAATTTCTGCAACCACAGCAAGTAAAGAATTCTGATCATCATCATAATCTGAAATGTCTACCCCTTGGTTTTCGGCATAATCAGCGATATCGTCTTCACCGATATAGAATGTCTCTTTAACGAGAGAATCAACCAATTCCTCAACAGATTCTGGTGATTTGTTGACTGTTGGTTTTCCGTTAGACTCAATCATGTGCTCAGAATAGTCCACTTGAGCTACAGTAACCTCACCAGTCTCTTTATCAAGGATTGTGAACTGTAGGCAGTCTGGATCTGATAAAGTCCAGCCTTGCTCAAGCATTTGATTAACGAAAGACTCAATGATGTTTGAAGTTGTTTTGTTCATGGTGGTTTCTCCTTTTGTTTGTTCTTATTATACACAGCAGGCAATCACAGTCAACAATACTTTAATTATTTAATAATTATAAAAAACATTGACTCTAGCTCATATTACTATATAATTGGAACACTTAAAGAAAAAAGGAAATCACTATGTCATACACCGCTAAATACAAAACACCAGGGATGTTAAAGGCACGCATCCAAATTAACTCATCTAAGCTACATATGAGTTTAAGAGGTAATGTATATCCTTTCGAAAATGAATTTCACAGCGTAAGCTTCTCAGTAGATGTTCAGCACCCGACAAAAGATCGTGTTTCTGTAATGGGTATCGGTCATGGCGGTTGTTCGTTTACGGGCAGTCAAGCGGTGATGATTGCAAAAGCTACACAGGAAGCCTTGTTTGAAGCACAGCGCTTGTCTGCCATTGTTGATGAGTTTATTTCTGAACCGACAGTAGCAGCCAAAACAATCACCAAACTGCTTGATGAAAATAAAGTGGATGAAGCAAATAAATTGCTGTGTCTAACGCCTGACATTATTTCTAACAACCTAGAAAAATCGAGCATTAACAAAAATATTGACCCGTCAAAGAGTGGTGTAAACATTTTTGAGTTTATTGTTCGTTCTGATGGTTTTGAAACAATTATTCATGCATTGGAAGCTGAAATTCAAAACGTAGACAATGATGGTGACGATTTTGAGCCTGAGGTTGATTTTGCTTTCTCTCTCATTGAAAAAGCAGGTCACGGTAGCTTACCAGGCAATGATTTTGAAGAGCGCTTAACTGCTCTAATCAATATCTTCACTATCGTTAGAGGTGGTAAAAATCTTGCTGATGCAATTAAGCAAGTGAAATAGCTTAAAGAAAAACAAGCCCCGATTGGGGCTTGTCTGTTTATTGTTCCGTAGTGCGCTTTCTAGCTGCCAGTCTATCCTTTAATTGACCGCTAGAAATTGTGCGACCTTCTTTGATATCTTTTTGAGCAAACCCTACAAGAGTTTTTAATGCTTTAGCTTCCGCTTCACTGTTTGCCTTTTCATTTGCATTTTCAGGAAGAACCATAAAATAACCTCAATTGTTTTTGACAGGCTTGCCTGTCTTTTCTATTTAAATACGAAGATTGGCGCTCCACCACTTCGGTTGGTAGTTTCAATGTATACTATTTCACTTGCTTTAACAATAATGTTCTTCGTATCTTGGCTGATTCCGAAAAACTGGATCTCATCTTTTGTTTTGCTGAGGATTACAAGATCTAAATTATCACTAACTTTAGGCTTTATCGAAGAGTTATATGTGATGTTGAGTATTCCACCTTTACCTTTTGTCATAGTGAAATCTTTTATTTTAATGACCATTTCATATGCTCCTTTAATGATTTTACTCTATAGCATATATGAACATCAGTCCGTATTCTATTTAATAGAATAAATAAAACCGCCTCAACTAAGAGGCGGTTTTCTATACGTGCTTTAACACCAAAAAGATATCTTGATTTCGCTTGTGGCGATATGTTCTATCATGAATGTGAGGATCGTGCTTTTTTAGATGAACAGCGCCTGTACCAACAAGTAAATTAATAATCAGTAATTTGATTTTGATAAATTTACGAGCTTTTTTCATTTATTTATTTTTCCTCACATTAAATAGTAGTTTGATGTTTTGTTAAAATTAGGCGATTTCGCTTAATTCAATAGAACCTTGTGCGATTACTGTTTCTGAGTTTTCTTTTAGGATTAAGAAATCTACTTTTTCATTTTTGTTTACATGTTGAAGATCATTAAGTCTTTTAGCCATATCCAGAAGGTTTGCTTCCGAAAACTTAATTTCTTCGATGTGAACTTGTTCATTGCTTTGAGAATAATGAACATTTACTAGGGCGTACTTTGCTGGTAAGTTCAGCGGCAATTGTTTCCAACTGATACATTTTTCAGTTTCAGCAAATGCTTCAAATTCATAGAATAAAGCTTCGTACTCTTCTTCTAGGCTTTCGAATTCAATACGATTAAGAATGATTTTTACAGTGGTTGAGTCAGCATTTTGACTTACAGAATAGTCGAGTACTTCTTTTCGCTCTTGATCACTTAGATTGTCGATGATTCGATCACCATTCATAACGTACTCAGGCGTGTGGTGCTTAGAATGTGGTGACATTAAGCGAAAGAATCCTGAGCCACCTAGATCATCAAAATGTACATCTTGAATGGTATTCACTGCCGTTTCGACAGTGTGCAATCCTGGTAGAACAAGCTCGACTGCAAATAAAAGCTCAAGCTTATCTGAAACAAAACAAAGTTCTTGGTCAAGTTGGTTGGTGGTGTTTTTCATGGTGTGTTTTCCTTCTTTCTTGTTTATGTGTCCATTATATGTATTTCTGATTATTAGTCAATAATTATTTACTTTCAGCTTCATTTATATATAATAAAGACAAACACAAGGAGTACACCATGAAAACTAATACTACTGATAAAACTACACCATCATGCCACCGCTGCGGCACAGAACTGAGAAGTGACGGGTACTGCATTGATGTTACTTGTCCGCATTCTGATTGGCCTCAAGATGTTGATCTTTCACGAATGGATGGTAGCGACCCTGCATACGCTAGTGAAAATCAATGCAAAAGACGTATTGAGGTTCAGGCTGTCTGCTATAGTGACGATCAGCAAAAAAGAGTTGAGTTTGATGCAGCTCCTTACTTCCACGAACAACTGATTAATGGTCGCCTTGAAAAGGTCATTCAGTCGCTTATCGATATCGAATTCGGGGGCGACTATGATTCAGACAATGTTTGTGAATTCTTCAGCGCATCACAGACTAAGCCTCTATTTGATTATCTGGATGTGGTCAATCGAGGACGACCTCAATTTGATGGCATTGTTGGATTTGAATGCCATGTTGATGAGGTTGATGTTAAGCAATGGCTTTATTCTTTTTCTCCTGAAACCCTAAGTCTTTTTTAATTATTTAATTGACCTAGATAATTAACAATGTATAATTAAGATAAAGATTAAGGGGAAACTTATGTCTATTGAATTTAGTTCAATTACTGTAAAAGAACTTTTTGATGAAGCAAATTCAGCATTTTCAGAAAATGAAATGTTTGGAGAGATTAACTCAGAAGTTCCTAGCAACCCTCGTGTATTCGGTGGTTGCAGTTACGGTGATCGACAGCAAACATGGCAAGCAATGCCTATCACAGGTGTTTCCGTTGTATCCATTGATACAACAGGGTATTCAGCATCAGGCTTCAAAGTGGCAAGTGGTGAAACAGACTTTGAGAAGGTTGTTCTGCTAAACGAAGATATGTCCTGTGATATCGATGATGCATTTCTTCTTTCTGAGCTGCTAATCGAGCTTGAGAAGCTGATTGAAAGCGGTAAGGGCGACCTTAAGGTGGCTTACTGTAGTGATTATGGAGATCACATTAATACAGCTCAAATTCATGGCGTATTTGTCGAATCTATTGGTGAGGCTCAGATGAGTGAATCAGCTTACTCTGATTCTGGCTGGGCGATTATCACAGACCATGAAGAAGACCATGATGATAAAGACCTAATGAGTGTTTACACTCTAGGCTAAGATGAAAGTGACTGGCTTCAAGTTGGGGTCAGTCATTTTTAATTAATTAATGAGAAACGTAATGAATTATAATGAGCTTTATGAAATGTTCGATGTTGAACACGATCATTTCTTACATTTAAAAGATGGTCTGTCAAAAAACATTCGCAATTTCGAAATGATTGAAACCTCTGAAAAAGATCGTCTTACTCGAATTTCAGAAAGTGTTACCAATCGAATTCTAAAGGAATTCCCAGATCTTGATGGTTTAGAATTTCTAAAAGCTATTTCTGAAAAGTTCGGTGTAAACACCAAACCAGAAATTATGCATTTTGAAAAGTTAAGTATCAATTTAAAGACCAGTGAAAAAAAACTAGAGACCCAATTAAGTTTGTTATCAAAGGTAAATGATGAACTCGCTGAGGCTAAGAAAAACTCAAAAGAATTAAATCAGTCTTCTCGATCTTTGTTAACCGCTAACCTAAATAGCTTATCAATGGTGCTGCGATTGTACAATTCGTTGATGGAAGATTATTCTCCATCGACTAAAGATTTTGTTAAACAATCTGAGATTGGATTTTTTGATAAGGTATTTAAAACTAAGAAGTTTTTAATTTCACCGACACTATTTCACATTGATTGTATTCTTGCTGCTATGGGATCGGTAGATGTCGATTTTTATACCGACCCAGAAGGATCTGCTGAAAAAGTAGCTCAATTATTTGACGAAAATGAAGCGAAAATTATCGAGTACAACCAATTACAGAATGATCTTGACCAAGCTATTGTAAGAGCTGACGAGCAAGAGGGTTTGGTATCTCGTGTTAAGCTGTCTATTGATGGTATTAAATACAATATGGGTAATGAGTGCTTAGTCCATTCGCTTCTTGAACGTATTGTGGAAACTAACGAGGAAAAGGGCTTATTCGAGGCGTTGTCTGAGAAACATCTTTTCAAGCGTTTAAAGTCATATAGAAACAAGCTAAATCTCATTGAAAAGGTCATTGCATCACTGAAACTTCAGTTATCTAATGTTGACTTGATCCTGAATGAATTAAGTGAGCCATTAGAAAAGCTTAACAAAGCCAAATCACGCGTAGGAAGAGAGCTAGTTGATTTTGATGAAAAGGCATTTTCATCTCAAATGGATCAGGCTAAAAAGGTATTTGATTCAGTAAACAAATGGTCAGTTCAAGAACAAAGCCGATTACGTAACAATCACTATGACTTTAGTACTGATGCAGGTGTGAACTTTGTTCTATTGATGATGATTAACGATATTGGTTCAGACAATGTTCCAGCATTGCTTTTCAAAGATGATATTCAGGGTTTAGATGCTGGCTCTATGGGAGTCGATATGGGTAATCTGAATGTGGACATTCCAAATCTTGAAGCTGCCATGAACTCTATTTTAGATACTTCAATTTTTGATGTTTCAAGTATTTCTATCCCAGATGTTTCGGCTCCTGCTTTTGATTCATCACCTGTTTCAGTTGATTCTTCAGCCAGTGTTGATTGTTCATTTTAAAGAAGATAGATTTTATGGATGATAAATTTTCAAAATTTCACCATGTTCTAAAGAATAATCCGTTCACTTACCCTGCTTATAGCTGCGGTACTGAATTGGAAAACTCTCTATACATGATCGCCAGATTTTGTGACAGGGACTCTCATATTAAGCTTCGAGAAAAGAGCCTTGATGAGCTTCACCCTGATGTTATTAAATCAAATATCGCCTCCATTGCTGCGCACGTACCGCCTTTTCAAAGAGATAATGATAAGTGGTCTTGTGAAATGCAACATAGCTATATCTTAAACATACTCAAAGGTTACAAAGGCTCCCCTATTTGCCTGTACACTTTGGATGATACAAAGACAAACTGTTTTGTTCTTGATGGTTTACAGCGTATCACCGCAATCTCGCGATTTTTGAGTGACCAGGATATGAAGTTCTGCATTCAAGGTGAGACCATTACAGCTAGTGAGCTTTTAGAAAGTGATCTGAGGAATAGAGTTCTTTCTGTATGTCCTTTTGACATCAAGATCTATCAATTTAAGGATGAGATTGAAGCTGTAGATTTTTATATTGAATTTAATAAAAATATCACACACAGCAAGGACGACATCCGAAGAGCTGAGCAATATCGCAAAGCAATACTTTGACACCGATATAAAAAACAAGCCTGTTCATTCAGGCTTTTTTACTTATCAAATAAAACATTAAATTTGCTTGACTAGTATTAATAAAGATATATTATAAGAAACACCAAATGGATTTAGTGTTCAATACATGAATGAACTAAAATAAAAGAGATTTTTATGAGCATCATCTTCTATAAAGTCTTTATGGCTTCATTGCCATTATTCATTGTTGTCGCTTTTGCAGTGGCACTAGGCAAGTACAAATTCAAGCATGAGATCACTAAAGGAGAAATTGCTCTTAATGCTGTTATCTCTTCAATCGTGGTTGTTGTTACTCTCGGTGCAATCACACTATACGGGATTTCAGAAACTGAGATTCTTAATGGTGAAGTAACTGCAAAGAAACGAAATACAGTGTCATGTGAACACTCTTATGAAGTATGTAAAAAGACTTCTGACGGTGAAAAGTGTGAAACGAAGTACGAGCATAGTTGGGATTACGATTGGGACGTTTACACTACTGTAGGAACTCTGACAATTGATCGTGAAGATTCTCAGGGCGTAATCGAGCCTAAGCGCTTCAAAAAAGTTGTTATTGGTGAGCCTGCTAGTGTTAGCCACACTTACTTAAACTATGTAAAGGCAAACACAATCTCGTTATTTGGTTACTCCGAGGAACAAGCTAAACAGTACCAAGATTTTGTACCCAAATATCCTACAATCTATGATTACTACCGTGTGAACCGAGTTTTGCACACTAACCCTAGTCTAACGTACTCATTGACCAGTGGATGGAACGAAAAGTTGAATAACGAGTTCCGAACTTTAGGTGGAAAGCTGCAAGCTAACATGGTGATTGTGGTGACGGATCAACCAGCATCATTTTTCGAATCACTGATTCATAGCTGGGAAGGTGGGCGAAAAAATGACATTCTTATTGTCATGGGTGTCAAAGATGGAAAGGTGGTTTGGTCTAGATCTTCTACTTTCATGAATGGTATGGGTAACGGAGTCTTACTTGCTAAGTTACGTCAAGCAACGTTAGGCTATGACCTAAAAGCTGATTCAGATAAGGTGCTTAACAGTATTCTAGATGTAACAAAGAGCAACTTTTCTCGCCATGCGATGGAAAACGAGATTTACCAATTGGCAGCTTTACCTATTAGTTGGACAAGTATCTTTATCGCAATCCTTGTCAGCATGATCTGTAGCGCATTTCTATCGTTCAAATTATCACGAAACCAAAATCGTGAAAGAGTGAATGGTCTTAATAACGGCTGGCGATAAACAGAGTCAGCCAGTAAATCAAAATCAAACAAATAGTTTAAGAGAGTATCATGAGTAAAATTAAATTCGTAAAAGGCAGTGCTACAATGGTTCTAGTATTTATTCTAGGGCTGATTGTTCTAGCTGTTGTTGGTGGCATTGCATCATTTGCTTCGTACAACAATACAGCAGTCACAATGGAAGAGAATATTGTCAAGCTAGATAAGTCTAGTGAGTCACTGTTGAGTAATGGTGCAATGACAATTCTTGAGAAGGCTAAGGTTAAGGATTCTTACGCGGAAGACTTTACGGAACAACTTCGCGTCTCTATCGGTAGCCGTAGTGCTAATGAGCAAGGCTTGGCAATGAAGTGGATTAAAGAGCACAACCCTTCAATGAATGATCAGCTATACCTTGATTTATCGGCATACATCGAAGGAATGCGTCGAGATTTCCATGTTAAACGCGATAGCCTTCAGGATGCTTGTTCAACCTATAAGATCGAGTTGCGCTCATTTCCTGGTAAAATTGCGTACAACCTATTCGGTTTTCCGAATATTGACCTAAACGATAAGTGTAAGGTTATCTCAGATAAGAATACTAGCGAAGCATTTGATACTGGTATTCAGAAATCAATTCTTTAACAGGAATTTCTTTAAAAAAGGCTCCTTACGGAGCCTTTTTTTATGCTCAAAATAGATATATTATTCACAATATTTGAGATTTCATAGGACTGTTGATTCATGACTAAAGATGAGCGCTTTGAGGCATGTTTAGCCTACTACAAGGCTAATCAGCCACCAGCGCATATCCTGGAGCAGTATAAGGAATCCCTTGATGACTGGGCTATCAAGGTGCCTTTGTACTGTGCAGAGTCAGAAACAATGAGCGGATTACATCAGTTGTTTGCCACAACTGCAATTGCCTTCGATTTATCTATGAATACAATGGATGGTTTTTCTGAGCGGTTCTGTATTCCTGATGAGGTTACTGCTTTCGAAGAACTCATCAGATGGCATCAGAGAGGTTTTAACGACCAAAGACCTCAGTACTGGGTTGCAGTTAGAAAGATTGGCTCTAAAAAGCAGTTTAAGGAGTCCTATGAGAGATTTTATCGGGAAGGTTATGGTAGTGAATTACTTCCATACGCAAAGACTGAAGATGGAAGCTTGTTCCACAGTGCGATTATATCAAGGTGGGAAAGCATCCAGGAAGACCTTGGATATGATAGAGACATGATAAATCATCTTGCAAGTTACCTTCTCTTCATTGGAGACGTTAACTGAACATTAAACGCCATCTCTGAGATGGTGTTTTTTTACCCACTCATAAGTGCAAAATTTCTAGATAATATATATAACTAGAAAACTTTGCACTTTTCCTCTCACCGCAAATTAGGGTATTGACCTAAACACGCAATGATGTATAATTAGAAACATAAATAATTAAAGAGTTTCTTTTTATGATCGCTGCCCTACCACCTGTACTAAAACACAACAGTCCAGTAACTGGGTATCCTCGTTTTTATCATTGTCATGCTGTTAAGGCTACATTTAAAGCCAACAATGAGGCTGAGGCGTTTAATGCAATCGAAATGGGTGCTGTTGAGGTTACTCAATTGTTGTATAAGAGTCTAAAGCATACATATTCAGTTGAAAGCGAAGTTAATACGGTTGTTAAGCTAAAAAGTGAAAATAATCGTGATGAAACTAAAACAAATTGTGGTCTACTCGATACCCTATCTCGCCTTAACAGCATCTGGAGTGATAGTAATCGATCAACAGTTGTTTAAAGCGAGCAAAAAAGAAACACTTGGAAAATTATTTGCTATTTATTATTGACTTCAAAATAATGTTTTAGTATAAATATAAACAACGAAGCGGAGATGCCCAGTTATGAGTACAACAATGAAATTCGTTAAGCCAGAACATGAAGAGATTCTTCGTGAATATCTAGATAAAAGCAATGTAGCCCTGGTCTTTGGTAAAGAGTTACAAGAGAAGCTGGAGAGTAAAGATATTGAAGATGGCGAAGAGGTTGATTACGATCCTTCAATGAATTCTGATGTTATTGTTGAGGTTGTTACAACAACTGAGCATCCAGTAATGATTTCGGCGCTTAGCGAAATTTAATATTGACTTTCACTTTGCGATGTGTATAATAAGAAGAGTGGAATACCCCAGATTATTCACATCGCAAGCGATGATTATCGATTGATTTGAATGACCGCTCTTTTCGATTATTTTGGATAGAGAAGTGTGTATGGACTGGATCGTAAATCCAGATGACGCAGGACAGGGTCGCGAACCGACACTGTTGTTACCCCTCAGTAGTTTCTGGTTAGGCTGAGAAGGCGTACATACGGAACCAGACGGTCATTCAAATTGATTTATAGGTGCTGGGACGGATGTCCAAGCAGGCTAACAAAATGGTATGGTGCCTTATGGTGGCGAAAGCCACCACCCCTTAGGGGAAGGACAAGAACACATGGCGTGTGGCTCAAAGGGTGCCGAAAGGCACCCGCCCTTAGGGGTTATCGCCAAGAACACTATGGTGGTGTGGTTCCTTAGGGAGTCGAAAGGCTCCCAGCTCTTTGAACCAGACAACCAGCAACAATCATGGTGCGTATAGGTGGCGAAAGCCACCTGCCCTTCGGGGTTGCACAAGAACACT
>NZ_JAWOUY010000011.1:63443-171881 GCF_033339635.1 Vibrio sp. 2092
ATGGTGGTGTGGTTCCTTAGGGAGTCGGAAGGCTCCCAGCTCTTTGAACCAGACAGCCAGCAACAATCATGGTGCGTATAGGTGGCGAAAGCCACCTGCCCTTCGGGGTTGCACAAGAACACTATGGTGGTGTGGTTCCTTAGGGAGTCGGAAGGCTCCCAGCTCTTTGAACCAGACAGCCAGCAACAATCATGGTGCGTTTAGGTGGCGAAAGCCACCTGCCCTTCGGGGTTGCACAAGAACACTATGGTGGTGTGGCTCCTGATGGGTGTCGAAAGGCACCCAACCTTTTAAGCCAGGCTGCTATAAAAAGTTTTGGTATCTCTTAAGCAATACGCTCGCCTTTAAAGGTGGTTTCTGGACGCTTGGCGGTGTTCTCATCAGAGACTAAGAGATACCAACACCAAATTAAGAGAATGGTGCAAAGACGCAAGGATGCGTCAAATCTCTTAGATGATTTTGTTTACGTCTTTCGGCATCTGAGAGATGTAAACAAAGTAGTAATTGTTATCAAACCTTGTACTGCGTTGCCCGTTCGAAAGAACACTTGTTTCCGCATATGATCTATTCCCCGATAGATAATCTTTAGGCTCCCCAAGTGGGAGCCTATTTTTTATTTGCTGTAAAGAGTTTATGGAATAAAAATCAATAAATGCTTTAGAATACTCAAATGAACATTCCACTGGATGGGATGATTAAGTGATTGTGTAGAGGTTGATGTGAAGAAAATTATCGATCATCTCATTGATGTCATGAGAGAGCATAATGCTGACTCAGTTGATATTGGTGAGCTAGATATTCTTGGTGAGGCTTATGCGAGATATGGTGGAAAGATAGAGCATCCATTAGACCGAAATAAGGCTGTTATGAGCGCTGTACGCCGCTCAGACAAGTTTTTCTTAAGCGGATACCTTAGTGCTCATGATTCTATGGGTCGCCCCTCAGAACTTGCCCTGTTTCGTTTAAAAAAAGAAGAGTAGCACCCTGGCTACTCTGCTATTTCTTTGTTAAACCCAAATGGTTCACACTGCTTATCAATGTTCTCTTACAATCCTGTATCTGTAATCGGGAAAAAAGCAGAACTCTTGCTTGCCAGGCTTGCCTGACTTAGTCATCTTTTTGTAGTAAAGCGTTGTCCCGTCGATTTTGCTGATGAGAACTCGTTGAGGCTCAAGTGACTTAAGCGGCTCTTCAAGCAGGTATTCTTTGCCTACCTCAACGCCATTATCCGCCTCTATCAAAGTTCTGACTAACGTGTCGATGCTGTCGGCGGACTTAATTCTTTCAAACCAGTCAATCTTAGGTTCGAACGTCTTATTGATCAGAGACTTGCTAAATCTAGGAAGTGAATTTGTAGAATCAGGAGATACGAACACATACATGAGGTCATTTATTACAATTTCCCCCAAAGCATCGCGTCCAACTGACGCTGACACAACGTCCAGCTTCACCCCAATAGTATCCAGTGAGAGTGTTTCAATAAGCTTGCAAGGATGTGTTTTCATGGGGTTGGTTAGCTGCATGTGTCTATCAAACTGCTCTTTACTGATGAATTTCAGTTTAGAGACGTTGTGTGTCTCTTGATAGCCAGCTCGAACGATTATAGCTTCCTGTTCAAGCACAGAAACTACCTCATAAACACCAGCATCGCCTCTAACCATGCAGTTTTTCTGATCCGCCTTCTTTTGAGGGATTTCACCGTATTTATACATAAAAACACCGATTAAAAAAGATGGTTGAATACTAACACAAAAATGCCGAATATCGGCTATTCGGCATTTTAGAGTGATCCATTACAAATTTAAAAGCTTCTTGAATGACTTGCGGATAGCTTCCTGACCATCCTCAAATCCTTCTTGATGCGCTTTATCTAACTGCTTAATGTAAGATTTAGCTGCTTCTAGAGTTTGAATGAAAGTCGGCAATCGCCTTACTCCATCATACTCTTCATTAACAACGGCTACTAAGCCGTTAATTTCAACCAGAAAGCCGTTAAGAGAGAAGATCTTGCTTGTCACAACACTCTCTTCATTGCGACTATTCATCGCGTCTGCTTTTGAATAAAACATCTCATCAGAAATGTGTTTAGCTTCACCCATGTTCTCTCCTATTGATGTTCTGAACCATGAATCTCTGGGTCGTAAGTAGGTTTAAGATCTAGCTCTCGCTCGCGTTCAAACTGCTTCAGTAGGCGTTTGTACTTAAGCTCAGTATTGTGCTGCTCACCGAATTGAACAAAGCCATGACCTTTTTCCTCAAACATCTTGTCTTCAAGGTCTCTGAGGTCTTTTAGAACCTTTTTACAATATGTAATGCCGTAGTTTACTGCCATCTTAATTACCAACTATTTAATAGTTTATTTAACTGCTCGATAGCAGATGAATAGAATGTAACTTGAGCTGCGTACCTCTTGCGGTCTTTTTCCCAGGATGTCTCTTTCTTAAGAAGTTTATCCGCATCAGAAAGACGTTCAGAGTACTCTTGAATCAATTTGATAATCGAATCTTTACCAAAGTCCAGAATCTCTTCTAGATTGGCTCCATGCTGTACATGACATTGTCTAAGAGAGTCCTGATATGCCCGTTCAAAAGAAATCTCATCCATTTCTTTTTGAGAGCCATTATTTCTTCGAGCCGTTCTTTTCTTCGCAGCTAGAGACTCAAGAGAAGAGGAAGCCAATTGTACTTTGATTTCCGACATGGAAATCTCATGAACGACCTTATCCTCTTGTTCAGGGGTCAAGACTGAATCTGTCACAATCCCCCCTTAAAGACCAATTGTTGAGCTGAAGATGCATTCAAATGGGCTAAGATGTCCGACTGCGGCAGGACTGTGATGAAAGTAATATTTGTTGCAATCATCTTCAGCCTTGAATTTTTCTACTTTATGAAAGCCGCGCTTGTTCATCTCTGATGCTAGCTCTGGGATAGTTCCGTTTTCTACTGCCATAAGGTAGTGATAGAAAGGATGTCCGCAAATCTTAAATCCTGACGCTTTAGGATCGAATGAAGGCATCATGTTACCAATCTTGGTCAGAACATCTAGTCCCGTAGATACGGATAGCATCTTCGATACATCATCGACTTCGGCCTCAGGAAGGCTGTTCTTGCCCTTAGGAATAAAGCTGAAACCACTTCGATCTGAAATGAAAGCGCAATCATACTTAAGGCAAATTGGCATTACATGCTGATCAAATACTGCTCTTGCCATTCCATACATATTCCAAAAAAGGTCGGTTTTTAGAATGCTGATATTGTCACTGATAGCATCATAGTTACAGGAGCTATTGCTTTCATTAAGAATTCTGTACGTTTCAGGATTAAATGAATAAGCAGGAACATTGTTCTTAGGTGGTAAAATTTTCATGGTAACGCCCTTGAATCAAGATATGTTTTTAATTATACATAAAAAACATAAAGATTCAATATAAGTATAAAACAAAAACGCGAAAAGCTTGATGCAATTCGCGTTATGATAATTTGGCGTAAATCTTAAATGCTATGCTCTTTCAGATTCTTTGTGATTTGTGCCTGAGAAGTTAAGGTGGTTATAAAGCATCTTAAGTTTTTCTTCTTCAAAACAACTAATCTTGTGTAACCCAATATCTCGCATCATGAAAGAGCCTTGTTCTTGTCTACTAAGCTCATTGAAATAGTAGCCATTAACTTTAAACTTTGAGTTAATGTAATCAAGCATCGCACCAATACGCTGCTGACCATCAATCAGACAGTCGGAGAATGGGATTAGATTACCCTTCTTGTCATGGTCATATGTATTGATGACAATAGCACCAAGGTCAAAGCCATAATAAGCTGACTCAATCAATGAAACCTTTTGCTTATCAGTCCAAACGCTATCTCGTTGCCATTGAGGTAGAGGGAATTTACCAAGCATCTTTTTAGCCCAAGGGTAATCTGATTGGTCATAGCCAACTCGAACACCAACCAGTTCACTGATAAATGTTTGACTTGCAGTGCTCTTGATAATTCTTGGTAAGATTTTTCCCATAATATCCTATACCTAAAAGGTTGTAACAGACTGAAAAACTTCTGGTTCTAAGTGCTTTGCAACGCGGCTAGAGCCAAGTTCTTCTGATAAAATAATAGAAGTAAAAGGAAACTTGCTTTGCAAAAACTCTTTAAAATCAACAAAATATTTTGCGAAGGTATTGTAGCACTCTTCAGGCAGGCTTAAGCGAGAGCCAGATGGTAAAAGAGACATAACCGCGCTAAATAAAAGAGCGTTGAAATGAGGATTTAACTCATTCTCGCTCATCAAAAAGTCAACAAGACTTAAAAACTCGCCGTTCTCACCTTCAGACTCAGATAAAATATCGCTGTCGTAATCTAAACCAGCGACACTTGGCGATGCATTGTATCCAGTTTCACATACAGTTTGAGCTGCAAACATCGAGACTCCCCAACTGATTAATAATTATTGTCTCAATTATATCAATATTGGGAATAAGGTCAATTGAAAATTACAGCATTCCTCGGCAGGCATGATCGGCTAATTTCACTATTTCAGGTAGTCGATATTTACCAGGCAGGCTTTTAACCAGTGACACAGCTTCTGAGATCCCAATATCGAAATCAGTTGTCGTCACAATAAGTGGTTTGATGCTATGTCTGTACGCCTTGTAATATGAATCGAAACCGTGAAAGCCATTCTTTGCAATCCCAAGGATTTTAAGGTGTTTGTACTTTTCAGTCGGGTAAATGGACTTCAAATTGTTGTACAAGTGCATACCAAGAGCATCTGATCGATCAGGAAGATGCACCAACCCATCAATAACGATGGTATCAGGGTGAATATTATGCTCTCTGAACAACTTAAAAAGCACAGGAAGTTCACGTTCGTAGAATGAGCCAGGTTCATAGTCGGCTACAGAATCAACTTCAGAGTAAAGCACTTCTTTTGGTTCAATATCATTAAGATCTTCAAGTATAACAGCAGCAGCGCGAGCGGAACCGTTATCTGAATAGTGTACGTCTAAAACAGCTATCATATTCATAATTCATTAATTTATTGGTTTTGATGACTATACCAATAAAAAATAATTTAAGCTATAAAAAGTTGATTAGTAGGCTTACAGATGTATAATAAAAACAAAAATAAGGGGCTACTAATGAAATCATGCAAAGCATTCTACACAGATTCTAATGGTATTGATACCGAATCAGAAGTGTTCTACAGCGCGAAAAAGTCAGGAGATGGATTTAATGTCATTCTTGACGGTTGTGGTGTCGAGAAATCACTAAAGGCAAAAACATTTAAGGTAAAAACCCGCTATACGGCGGATAAGCTGGCGTTCGAATTGGCTACAGCAGTAACAGCTATTCTTGAAGGGATTGAAAAACCACAATACGTGCTGTACATGGTTGTAAAAGAGGATGGTAAGAGTATTCAATGCCCTATCCTTGTATCTCATTTCCATTGCGTCTCAGACTCCCGTAAGGCAATCATTGATTACATTGCCTCCAATACAGACAAAGAAATTAAAATGTTAAGCGGTGAATTCAAACTTTCAATCAGGAAGCTGGAAGAGTATCACGGTGATCTTGAGAATGACGATAAAACACACGGTTTCCTGAAAGAGTTTATTTTGGAGTAATGTATGAATATTGATTTGATGGATGAGCTTTCTAAGTTTAAAGGGTTTGATCAGGACATTATCCTTAGAAGTAAAGAAAGAAACGAGGCTGTGCATCAGCGGAATGTGGCAATTGCACTAGCTCTGGTTTTTCTGCCTGCTGGATTTTTTGTTACATTTGCGCACATTTTCTCTGTGTTAGTGTCAACAAAGCACTTTACAGAGGTAACTAATCCACTAGCGGTGGGTGTACAAGTAGCGCTAATCGTCGCTTTGGTTCAAGCAATTCGCTATGTGAAGAGTAGCCTTCAAAATTACAAAGATAATTTTAAAGAACATGTGAATGCGATTAATCACCTTCATAAGCTGGTTATGCAGCCATTGAGCCGCAAAAAGTTACTTGAAGTAGCAGAAGCGACTCATGATGATCCGATGAAGGTTAGAGCGCTTAAGGTTGCGTATGCGTTGCCGATGAAAGAGTACAAATACAAAGAAAATATTGTGATTCACGCCTTAAAACTGGCGAATACTAACAATAAGGGCTAACGGTATGTTTTCTTATATGTCTGGATTTATATCTGATTTGAATTTGGAGGATAGAGCCGAAGTCTATGTTTTTCTTCTGTTTCCTCAAAAATTTGCAAAGTACTTGAAACCTGAGCTGTTTCGTCACATGCGTTTTAAATTGGATTCAAGATATGATGCCACAAATAAAGTATATTTGGATAAATCGAATTCGATACACGACCACTACATTCCGTTTTCCCTACCTATCAGATCAATTTATTGTCGAGATACTGGAATCTATCTTAAAAACGAAACTCCTGTAACCAAATGGATTGATAAGCACTTTAATGTCAATCTGAAGGAGTATCTTGAGAGTATTTCGTATTCTGATCGAACTTACCACGAAGAAGTACATGACGACACTGTAATTGATGAGAATAATTTATTTAATTACGTCTCAATTGCTCTTGAGCATGTGGATTTTGCGCATAAGGTGTACAACACTCTTCTCAAAGATAAGAAGATTGAAACGCAGTTTTCAACTATTGAATCCCTCTTTGAATATCACAATGTCACTCTTATGCAGGGGTTAATGCTTGGTACAAATCCATACATCGTTAATAAAAATGAAAGTAAGTTTATCTGCGAGGACGACTCTATTGATCTGGTCAAAGATGTTGTTTTTCACTCAGCATTAGAGATGTTTATGATAAATATAAATAAAGTTTACAAGCCTTCTAGCATTGGCAGTCAAGCACAGAATCGGCAGTACTTCTCTTTAATGCATGAGGCAAGAGATTGTGTGTTTGATAAAAACAGCGATTGCTAAAATTGTTTGATTTTTAATTAATAAAAAACCTATTTAATAACCCCTCTTTTTTAATCGTTTAAATAATGTATAATGCCAAAAAATCATAAATAAACTTAATGAGATTAATGGTATGAATAAGAAAGTCTGTCATGAGATTGAGATAGAAACCTTTGGTGAGGTAATGTCTCATTGTAAAGTAACGCTAGATCCAGGTGAGGTTGTTATCGCTGAAGCTGGTGCTTTGATGGCTCATGATGAGGGAATTGAGTACAAAACTGTTATGGGTGATGGTTCAGAACCAAACACAGGAATATTCCGTTCACTGTTCAATGGCGCAGCAAGAATGCTATCAGGCGAAACATTGTTTATGACACATTTCAAAAATGTGTCTGACAAGAGACGCGATGTATACTTCTCGGCTACGGTTCCTGGATCAATGGCTGTGATAGATATGGGTGCCTTTAATGGTTCTTTGATTTGTAATAAGAATAGCTTTTTATGCGGTGCTCTAGGGACAAAAATAGGTCTGAAGTCAGATATTAGCATTAGAGGTTTGTTTGGTGAGTCGTTCTTCCTACAACGCATTGAAGGTGATGGCAACGTTTGCTTGAATGCTGGTGGCGGAGTTTTCATGCGACAACTAAATAATGAAACAATCTTCGTCGATAACTCATCTTTGCTGGCTTATGTTGAGGATGATATTGAGTATGAGGTTGTTCAAAACGGTAGTCTGAAATCAATGCTGTTCAGTGGTGAAGGTTTGTCCCTTGTAAAATTGAGTGGTACTGGTGTAGTTCTATTGCAAACAATGCCGTTTGACCGATTTGCCATGTCAACATGGAGCGAAATCAGAAAAAATGGTGGTGGCGTTTCTAGTAGTTAACCTCAGATATAAGCTAACTGACTCTTTATAGCCCCTGATCTCAGGGGCTTTTTTATATGTGATAATGCACATTTCTGAACAGCAATAAAAAATTTACTTTTAGTGTTATGTGGGTATAATTATGACAATTAAATTAAGATTGGGAAAAGAAAATGCATTTTGAAAAAACTGATAGTAACGAGATCCTCCCCGTAACGGTGCTTTTCAAAGAAGATGGAGAGTTTATCCTTAAGTGTCCTCATTGCGGAGTAAACAGAACGGTTCAGTCGGAATCAGGCAGTTTTAGTGATATTAAAGGTGAAATCTACGAAGATAATTTATGTACTGGTAGTTTTGAGATTTCATACGATGCCAAGTTAGTAAACGATATCAGTATTGTAGAAGCTCAGCCATTTGACCTTGATCCGTTCAAAGACGAGGAAGAGGCATAGAAGTATATGATTATTTTAAATACGATTGCTTTTGATAGCTCACACATTCATTGGGATCGATTCAGCAAGCCAAAAGAAACCAAACAAATTGAGTTTCAGTTCAAGCCAGGCGTTAATGTGGTTATTGGTCACAATGGGGCGGGTAAAAGCACGTTACTTAAATCTGTGCGTGAATACCTTTTCGGTAAATCGAAACCAAATGGAATCTGTATTAGTAGCACCAAGAGTGACGATAAAGAAATGGTATATTTCTTTATGTCTGAGGATAACATCCCATCACTGAACCTTAACCAAATTACCCCGTTCGACCAGAACTTTATGCATAAAACGGTGTATTGGATGGATCGTAAAGAGATGAGTTCGGGCATGAACACCAATGCCATGCTTAAAGAAGCGGAAAAGCTCTCAAAAGAAGCTAGCCTTGTTTTCTTTGACGAGCCAGAGCAAGCCCTTGACGCGAAAGCGATGATCCAATTGCAGAAGATGATTAAGAAAATCGCCAAGCATTCTCAAGTGGTTCTTGTTACTCACCACCCTGCATTAATCTTAATGAAAGGGGTTAATATCATTGAAATTAACGAAGAACAGCCTTATCTTGATGATGTTAAAACACTGGTATCAGGCTTGATGTAAATCAGTCTGATAGAATTACAGCCTCATTTGTAAAGGGAAAGGCATGTTACGAGAACAGTTGCAAGAAGATAACGGCTTTTTAGTTAGTGAGAGGATAGATGGGGCGTTGTTTAAAGCTGACATTAGAAGTATTCCAGACCGCGCTTTCTTAACTAGCGGTATGAATAAGCTTATATCCTCTCTTGGCATTAAATTTTGCAATGTCACATATGCAAAACCCAGAATGGATACACCATGCATGTATGGCACTTGCGAGATTTTGGGGGATTCAATCGCTGTTGAATCACTGCTTGCATGGAAAGACCTTAAGCGTTTCAAGCAAGAAGATGGTGGTGTGTTTTATATTGTAATTGAGGTTGATGGTTCATATTCGGACAGGCAGAGGCTTGTTGTGAGTTGGGATGTAGAGAATGTTCCGATTGATAGCATTAAAATGTCGCCTGTTCTTGACCTTCTAATCAAAGCCCAAGAGTAGATTGATA
The DNA here is from genome assembly GCF_033339635.1 of Vibrio sp. 2092. Lineage (NCBI taxonomy): Bacteria > Pseudomonadati > Pseudomonadota > Gammaproteobacteria > Vibrionales > Vibrionaceae > Vibrio > Vibrio sp. 2092. Next base: position 72,784 of record NZ_JAWOUY010000011.1, read on the forward strand.
CTTAATGTGTCTACCGAGCCAATTCTATATTTTAAAGACAAATAAAAACCCGCAATCGATGCGGGTTTTGTTTTAGCCAGAAAAATTCTGGCAATAGTCAATTCTTACTCTTCCGCTTGTTCCGCAGCTTCAGACATTGGGATTTGTTGGAATTGTACATCTACAAAAATCACTTTTGATTCTGGGAAAATTTCTACGAAATTATTTTCTTGACCAGCGTTCTCAAAGTCGAAGAAATGCTTGATGAACCAAATCGCTTCAAACGCTTGAACTTCTGTTAGATTTTCAAATAGCTCTTGATTTAAGATTAGCTGGACGTATTTTAGTGCTTCATTTTTTACCATTTCCGCACCATGCTCAGCTACAGCATTGGTGTATGTGTTTTGCGTTAGTTCATTTGTTTCTTCAAATGTCTTGTCCGCAATTTGGTTCAGAGCCAGGTAGTGATTCTTTTCAGCTTCAATTGATGGGAAAACAAGTAGCCACATGTCCTGAAGACCAGTTCCCTTCTGATTTTCTCTCGCAAAAGGAAGACCTTCAATAAATTTCAGCTTGCGAATTTCACTGATACTAAGTGGGTTTTGTGGTTCGTCAATTGGGTTTGTCATTTGAATGCCTTTTTATTTCTTTAATTAATTGAGCCATGATAATGACACTTTCGTGATTTAAACGCAAGCAGATAGGCGTCAACAATATCTCAAGGGCTTACTTTATAGGCTTATCACTTAAATCCGTTTAATGTGTGAGCTAAAAGTGGTTATTTATTAGCTAATTTATTTGACTGGCGGCTTAATTGATGTATTATTAAACACACAAACCAATCAATTAATTAAATAATCTTTATGAGGTATGACCATGACATCCGAGATCGCAATCTCATCCAATAAGTCTCTTCGTGGGCTTAGCGGTGATAAAGAAGTAGCAGTTAAACGCGTAAATGCTTACAACGCTGACCCAAAATTGCTTTGGATCGAGCAAGGATTCAACGTCCGCGATATTTGCGATGAGCATGTTGAGAACTTCGTAGCGTCATACTCTAATGGTAAGTACGTTCCAGCCATTGAGGTTGTACCCGTAACGGTCAATGATGAGTTGCGCCTGAAGATTATTGAAGGTCATCACCGAACTCTTGCTGTCTTCCGTGCAATTGAACGCGGTATTGATATCAAAAATGTATCGGTCATTGAAGTTCAGGGTAATGAGGTAGACCACATTGCTCGAATGATTAAATCGGCTGAAGGTCGTAAGTTGACCGCGCTTGAACTGGCAGCAGCTTACAAGCGAATGATGGGGTTGGGTCTGACTCAAACTCAGGTCGCTGAAGAGCTAATGACAACCTCTGCTCAAGTATCCAATTATCTTCTCCTGCTAAAAGCACCTGAAGAACTGAAGGAAATGATTAAGTCAGGTACTATTGCGGCTAGCAATGCAGTAGGTCTTATCCGTGACTTTGGTGCAGACATGGCGCTGGAAGCGGCAAAAGAAGAACATCGTGCTAAAGAAGTTCAGAAAGAAGCTAAAGCTAACGGGGTAGAGATTAGTAAATCTGATGCCACACCGAAAACGAAAAAGTTAAAGCTGAAAGCAAAAAAGGTAAGTTCAATGTCTGACATTGTTTCTTCTCTTGCTGGACAGATTCAGGTTGATGAGCTTGAGAAAAATGAAGAAGTGACTATCAAACTCAACTCTGAAACAGCTAAGGTTCTTCTCTCTCTTTCTTCTGAAATCTCTGAGTTGAATGAGCATAATGCTAAAGTTGATGAGTTGCTGAAAAATCTGGCAATCGAATCCAAGAAGAATAAATCCAGTGATGCTGAAGGCGAATAGCATCATTTAGTGATAAAAAAAGCGATGCAAACAGCATCGCTTTTTTGTTGGCTTGAACTCAAAGATATCTCGTTGAGTTACTTGTTTTTTACAGATTCCTTTCGATAAAGGACATAGCAGATCAGGAACATAATCATAAGGCTTGCAAACATCCAAGCATAAACGTAATAGGTCTGCTGCCCTCCGAGTAATTTAACTAAATTGTTGGAGTCGAGACCGCGTCCATTTGATAACTCATTAAGAGGTGAAACCAGACTATCCGTCATTAGGAATACGCTGATGAATCTCATTAGGTAAGATAATAAAATATCTGCAATTTCTGACACCCCTAATTTGCCTACATTTTCTGCACTTGCCGATTTTTCTGACTTTTTAAATGGCAGAAGGAAAACAGCAAGGAAAATTATGACGTAACTCATTGTTTGAACGGTTTCTATTTTATCGTATAAAGTGGTGAGCATGAAGGCGATAAAAATCAGAAATAAAATGAATATCTTTCTTTTCTTAAATGAGAAAAGAAAGAATAAACCACCAAAAAATGTTGTGCCAAGGTAGCCAGAAAATGTTGTAATTATCCGAGAACAGTCATCGCTCCCATCCAAGTTGTAGGTGTTTACTACATGACCGCTGTACCAAGTTACATTAAATTCTTTAATTTCTAACCCCGTTAAAAATGCAGCGATTGCATGTGAGCCTTCATGAAAAAAAACGTTAATTGGCGAAAGCGCCACTTTGAACCAATAAGCAATTAATGATGATTCTGACTTTAGGATGTAGATGGATAGAACCAGTGAGACAATGAAAAAGAAAAGGTGAGATGAAAGAACTCTCCTTAGCTCAGAAATGGTTGTCAGAGGTTTGGTTTCAGTTTGATTCATAAATAAATCCTGCTTGGTTAATAATGCGTATTTTATGCGAGCCTAGAGCGATCAACAACCTAAAAGTCGATATCTTTTAATAATATATGACTAAGATTTAGAAATGACTTTTTGGGGGTTAAATAAAAAAACACCAAATAAGTATTGACTCGCAAGCTAATTGATGTATATTTAAGACAAACAGAGTTAAGAACTAAGGTATTCACATGGCAACTACAAACGCAAAGAACAAAAAGAATAAGCTACTTAAAGTTGTAACTAACTCAGATGTAGTCGAAGGTCTGAAATCGAAAGGAGCGATCTCTATTGCGCCTGGTCAGTTATGGATCGAAAAAGGTTACAACATCAGAGAACTTTGTGAAGACCATATTAATGGCTTCGTTGAATCATACAAAAATGGCTTGTTCGTCCCTCCTATCGAAGTGGTAGAGTTTATGGTGGGAAATGAGCTTAAATACAAAGTTATTGAAGGTCATCATCGTACAGTAGCGATCAACAAAGCAATTGAGCTTGGATATCCGTGCGAGAAAATTAAAGTCTTGTTGATGGAAGGTGATGAGGTTTCTCAGTTTGTCCGAATGATTCAATCGTCTCAGGGTCGCAAACTAAACCAAATTGAAATGGCTCATGCTTATAATCGCCTCATCTCATACGGGCTAAACCAAGTTGAGGTTGCAGAGCAACTTAGCGTGACACCAGCACAGGTATCGAACTACCTGCAATTACTTAAAGCCCCTGCCCTTCTACAGGCATGGATCAAAACAGGTAAGTACTCAGCAACTAAAGCGCACAATATGATCCGTAAGCACGGCGCTGATATTGCAATGGCTATCGCTGTTGAAGATATGAAAGTGAAAGCTGAGCGCGAAAAAGAACGAAAGAAAGGCGTGAAAGTTAGTCGTACTCGCAGCTCAGCATTGAGTAGTACTCATAAATTAAATGAGACCACAGTAGACGACATGAGCGGTTTAATCTCTGAAGTTGCTAAGCACATTCCTGAAGGTCTTGATGTTGTTGAAGGAAAGGTGAAGGTCAAGGTTAGCCCTGAAATCGCAAGCGCTTTAAGCTCGCTATCTCTTCGCGTATTTTCAGTGAGTAACAGTAATCAAAAACTTGAGAGTCAATTGCATCAAAAAGCTCAATCACTAAAAACACGCAGTAAAAACGCTGCATAAATAGATATTGTTACATAAAAAAGCCCCGACCTAGCTCGGGGCTTTTTGTTTTATTAATTAAAATCAAGTCAAATAAATATAAAAGTGATACAATGATCACAAAAATAATAATACTAATAAAAAATATAGGTTTTAAAAATTATGCCAACATTGATAATTCAGATAATTGCAATAGTTCTGATATCTGTTGCTTCTGCTGCGGGAACCATCTATGTTTCCGAAGCGTTTACGAATAATAAGATAAAAAGCGAGTCTGCAAAATATGCTAATGAGTCTTCTCAGGTTCTTGGGGCTATAACCAGTTACGAGTCCAAAGGTAACATGGTTGATTCTAGCTTCAGATTGCAACACTTGGTTGATGAAAAGCTACTTAAATCAATCCCTGAAGGGTGGAAAGAATATCCTGGAATGATAGGTACTACGATACAAGGCAGTCAAACTCAGAAAGAGTCTGTTTGTATTGAAACCAATAAAGCCGCTGGATATGAGTTCACTCCAAATGGGGTCTCAATAAAGGAATCTGTTATAGACCCAGCAATAGGAATACCTTACTGCGAACCATCGCTAGATAAGAATGTTCCGTGCTGCATTTATGCAGGATATTAACCATGAAAATTTCAAAACTTACTATTTTACTTGGCTTATTTGCCTTCAATTCAGTTGCTGAAGACGCGTACATAATCAGAATCCCTCATGAAGTGACTCTTGGTACGTGGACGTATGAACCACCTGAATATTCAGAGTGGAGGAACTTCAGTGATCCATACAACTGTACTGATTGGTCGCCAGAAGCTGATAGGGTCGAAATTGGCACGGAATTCGAACAAGAGCAAACTTGTTCATACGATGCAGAAAGAACAGTTTCACAATACAAGGTGAATTCTCTTTCAGGACAGAGGGTTCTTGATAAAGAAGAACTGGACACAGATACGATTCAAAAGACTGAGCGTAGAGATCAGGTCGGTACAATGGTAGCCAGAAACATGTGTATCGATATACTTAATCGTGGAGATAGTGTAGGAAACCAAGAGTACACAGTCGATCCTGATGGTAGTGGTCCACTGCCATCTAGAAGTGCTTATTGCGATATGAGTGGTGGTGGATGGACTCTATATGATGCATTTGGAACCAAACTTGTTGCAACAGGAGGTACTACTCCATCAGCTTACAACCATAGGGCTATTAACTCGATTCAAACGCTGAAAAATGCAGGTTACAGTTATTCATTGACTACTATCAACACCTCGCAATATGCGCGTTCAGATTATTACATGCAATTCTTCTATGGTGGTTCTCCGTATGGGTACATTCAAAAAACTCTACCTTCATGGATTGATGGCGTGAGGGTATCTACAACAAACCAGTGGTACGGTGGTACAAGTCACACGACTGTCGGAAGTAAGACAATAGCCAATCCTGGCTATGCTCAACACAAGTATCTGTATTTTTCTGGTACAGGTCATCTGAAGCTTCTTGAAACAGGTATCTATTGGGTTGATTCTGTTTGGGTTAAATAATAGCAAAGAGCGTTAATATTTTTGTTGACGCTCTATTTTTTATTCGTATAATTAATTCTGTTTTCGCGGATAACGTATTTTGAGAGTGGTTTGAGTCGCCTTTGATGGCTTAACCAAAATAGCAGTCCTGACAACCTGTGCAAACCATTCTCAAAATGCGTAAAGCGTTAAAGAAGTCTGAGAGCATAGCATATGCCACTATACCGTAAACAAGCGTATTGATACAGGTGATAGCCTAATGCACCTTGATCAGACATTGTTGAAAGTATTGAATAATTCTAGTGTGACATGAAGGTGCCAAAAGGCAGGCATAATTGATTGGTGAATCTAGATTGGGTATTAACCGAGAAATCCAAATCGGTGAACTAAGACGTTGGGAATGCTATTCATTGGCGATTCACTGCCGTAAGCAGTTTGAATAATAGTGCGTATTCTGGCGCGAGAGACGCGATACTCATAAGGAATTTGCAATAGGAAAGTTGGCTCAAGTGATCGAGGCTGTTCGTAGGAATGCTAAGGTACAGAATACTAAGCCCGTTGGAATATCGAAGCCTGCCAACCATTCTAGAATGCTCACTATTATTTAGAATTTCTCTTTTGGGTAGGATGTGTAGATCCTTTTTTGCCAAGCTGCACCTTGGCATGTTACGAAGAGAATGGAAACCCCAGTCTTATGGCTGGGGTTTTTCTTTACTTGAATTATTTAATGTGTATAATAATTGACACTAAAAAATTAATGAAAAATGAAAGCTATATGATGATTACCACTTTATCCATTACTCGTTTGGCATCGTCTACCGTAAAAGATAATCAGCGATTTTGGCGAATGGCTGCTCGCGATGATTTTTACTCTTACCTGAGTATGTTTTTTTCAAATGCTGGCGCAAATTCAGTTTTTCATAATATGTTTGCCAAAGAAGGTCGCTATTATGAGTATGCGCCAAAGCGATTCAATTCTAAGCATTTTCAGAATGATATGGATGCACTTCGAGTTCTGCATTCTGAAATTGAAAAAATGCGCCACCAGCTACCTACAGTAATTGAAAAAATGAAAAGTGTTGACACCACAATTGGCACTGAAGAAGGTAAAGAAAAGGCAGCTATCGCGGCAGGTAGTTTTCTATCGTCGGCTTTGAAAACAATGTCTCGTCATTGTCAATGTGCAAACTCTGGGAACATTGTTCGACACTACTTTCCAAGATGGACAACCTACAAACAACCTGAGTTAAGATAATTTAATGGGGTTGGTTTAATGAGTATTGGAAACATGCTTGTAATGTGGGTGGGCTTACTATTAGCAGGAGCGATTTTTGTTTGTCCAATCAGGGAGACAAAAGCGTACTTCACTCTTTGTAAGTGGGTCACTTTAATGTGTTTGTTTTGGTATTCAGCCCCTTTTATATCCGAATATCTATTCAGGAGTGTTTGATTATGGGTATTGGGTTTTGGGTGTTGTTCATACTTTGTTCGTGCGCTATTGGTGCGGTATTTATCAATCCTATTTCAGATTTCAAAGATTACTCCACCCTAGTGATCGGAACCGTAGCAATTTGTTTCTTTATCGCTATTTGTTTCAACTTAGCGGACTATATCGCCTATAACATGACAGGATTGTTCCTATGAGTACCACAATAAGAAATGGCGCGGTTGACATGCTAAAGCTCATTGCGGTTTTAGCTATGGTGATAGATCATTCAAGATTTTTCTTTCCAGAATATCGCAATGTCTTGGTTACTATCGGTAGATTAGCATTTCCGATTTTTGCTTTTGTTGTCGCTTTCAATCTATCAAACGCTTACAAGAGTGGTCGAGATGACATTATTGATAAATACGCAATTAATCTAGCGATTTTCGCGGTTATTTCAGAGATACCACATGAGATGCTATTGAGGATTAATAGTGATATCGAATTAATGAATATCATGTTTACTCTTTTTGCGGGATTGGTAGTGACAATTTTATATGCCTCTGAAAACAAGCTGTATTTAAGAGGTGTTGTACTACCAGCATTTCTTCTCTGCCTAGCGGTATACCAGGATGGATTCGAATACGGCATATTGGGGATTATGATTGTCCCATCCATGTTTCTGATGATGCAGACAGAATCGAAGCTGAAAAAAACAATGTTCTTGTTAATTGGTATTGTTTTGGCAGTGCTGTGTAATCTGCAATACATGAAGGTAGTCATTGGATTCTATGGCTTGTTCAATTCTTTCACTACGCCTCTGATTATCAGCTCTGCATTTGCATTGGTGCTGTGTTTTATGGCTACACAGTTCAAGATGATTAACATAAAAGCCCCCAAAATGGGTAAGTGGATGTATTGGTTCTACCCTGTTCACATGCTGTTTATCGCTCTGGCTTTAAAACTTTGATAACAATTTTTTATTGATACACATGGACGACCTAAAAGATAACCTTTTAAGCACTCCTGTACTTTTTGCCATTTTTGGTTTATATGTATTTAAATTTATTGCTATTTTAAGGTTTGGGTTATGGAAGGTTGTGTAGGTACATGGATAAAGGAAATGCTTATTGATAAGAGCAATCCGTTTGACATAGATATGGAATTCAATGATCTAGAGGCGCTTGAGTCCTATTTTGGGAAAACCTGTAATCTTGACTCTGTATTGAGAGGTTTTGGTAACAATGCTGAAGTGCGGAGATTTATTAATAAATTACGCGGATTAGGTAATGAATTTGATATTCATAAACTATTAGTAAAAACACTTATTAATTTCAATAATACCAATATCACATCAGATACTGCATTTACTCTTGGAATGTTGACAAGAAACGCTATTGACAAAGAAGGTTTGTTTTTACTTGATGATAACCTAAATGAAGACTCAACAATTCTAGACCTCCTTTCTAAAATAAGCTTTAATTCAGACCCTGACGATCATAGTTGGAAAGCTAGCTTAGGTATGAGTAGCAAAGATAAAATGTATGGTTTATCTGTAGCTGAGTATGTGTTTGGACTTCGACTATTCGATAAACTGCCTAGAGACATATTACTTGATGCATTCGATTGCAAAAACTCACCAGTATTCAAAAAGTACAGTTATTTCTTTTATAGAGAAGCGATAGAGAATTTAAATTACTCGTTAACTTCAGAAGATATCGATATTTTGTTAGAGAGTGAGTTGTCTATATATGATATTTCTCCATTTTCTTCAATAATGGGATTTGAAAAATACTACGATTTATTTAAAGTTATCGCTGAAAAAGTAAATAGCGGCAAAATTACCCCAAATCAAGCTAGAATAGTAATTTGTTCATGGAATAATTTTGATGAGACTTTGCAGAAAGCACCACCATTAAGAGAATGTCAATCCTTTGTTGCTTGCGCTGCTTTAGAATCTCTAAATAAAAATGCGTTTAATTTAAATAAATTGAACTTTCTAAATAGAAGTGGTAATGAAAAGTACGAACTTAGTGTTGTTAATGCGTTAGAACTTTTACCTGAAGAGTTGAAAGAAAAAGCATTTCTTACATATGTGGCTAAGTATATTGACTCAGATAAAATTCAATCGATTTCAGTTGATCGTATCATTGATAATTACCTGAATAATAGACAATCTCAATATCTAGAACTATGGAAAGACCTTAAAAACCTTAAAGAATCGGTTGCCACATTAAGTCTCTCTTCGGTGAGTGAGATAACGCTAGCTTACTGGCTTTCACGGTCTACAATACCATCAAAGCCAATCTATGAATTTATCCCTGTAGATTCTGATGATTGGTGGGATTATGGCTCGAAAACACTTCCGAACATTATTAAAATTCATTCTCCTGACTCTATAGTAAATGAAGTTAATGACTCTGATTTTAACTATTTGAGTAAAATTGCCCTAAAAAATGAATTTCACCGCCTGTTAGTAGAAAATAGTGAAAGGCTATGTCTATCATCTCACTCATACTGGTCTTTGGGGGAGGTAGATGACATGTATCTTAATTCAGTTAAGTCTATGTCAGAAACTGAACTGACTACTCTGAGCGAGAATTTAAAATACGCTGCATTATTATTTATATTGCCTAGAGATGTAGAGCTTGCAAAAAAAATAGTAAACCATCTTCCCGAGTCTATCAGGACGATGAGTAATTATGAATCAGATCATTCTTCTAACGCTCCTAGAAATAAAGCGGTTTTGATTCGAAATCTAGAGAATATAAATCATGCCTTAAATAAAGAAAATATATGCTTACAAAATCCAGAAGAAAGCAATATTTTTGATATTTTCGCTGATATTATCGGAGTGCAGAAGCGTGAAGTTTCTCATGGGACAATGCTTTGTTCAATTGCGATAGATAAATGCATTAATGCAGGAATTATAGAGTCTAGTAAAAAAGTCACTTCGGTAACATTAAGTGAGGATGAAAAAGCGTTGCCGTATGATTATGACTACGATAGAAGATATTCTATTAATAGCTTTATCCGTTCCCATTTTCCAAGGCTTAAAGCTGAATATAGTTTTTTGCAAATTGAGGCTATTTACAATTACCTTAGTAGTAAAGATGAATTGCATAAGTATGCTATTGAAAACTTTTCTAGAGAGGGTGTTTTCCAAAAGGATGATGCTTTGTATGTATTTGGTGAGTTTGACTGGTCATCCATTTTAAATTTGGTAAACTCTGATATTGAATCGGAATTTAAAAAAATTATAATCTTGACATCTAGAGTTATCGAAGATGAAGGTGAAGATGAAGATGAAGATGAATATTTCCATGATGAGTGTAACTTTGAGGTTGAGGAAACAACTTTCTTATTGACCAGTGATATTATTAATATCATTCTCTTTGTGAGAAATGCTCTTGATTTTGAGGTAAGTAAAGAATTTTTAACTGAGATGATCGAAAATCCATATCAAAAGGCTTGCTCTAGAATTCTTCCTGAGATTAACTATGAAGGAATACTTTTAAACAAAGATTTGCCGCAAAGACTTGAACGCTAATTGGATGGAGGTAATAGATGTCAGTAAGACAATCCCAAAAGGATAAACGAAGAAAGCAGCGCAAAGCTAAAGTCAAAAAGAATCCTTCACTAAGCAACAAGCCTTCAAAGGTCATTATCAATGACGTGAAGCCTAAGCTAATTGAGTATCTTCGAAGTAATGATCGTTACATGAATTACTTCAAGAACCTAAAGCGTGGAGAGGTGTACTTGATTGCTACTGAAGAAGTAAGCACTAATCATCTAATCCTCTCAGAAGATGAATATTGTTCCATGATGCCTGAAGGTGATGCAGAAGCGATTAAGTCAGAGTTTTCTCAACTAACGACTGAAAAAGTGGTCGCTTATACCGAAGATGATGGCGGGTTCATGACATACTTCTTGAATGTAAGTGAGGTGCTGTCAATCTCTGACCTTGAAGAAGTTAAAGAGCAGTTTAGAGAGCAGTTGCAAGCTCGACTAGAAAAGCGCTACGAAACGATGACATTTGATGAAATCAGTTGTCATGGCAGCAAGATGAGATTCGATATGGAGCTTGCTATTGATGGTTATCCATTTGAAATCCCTGAAGGTAGAGACCCTAAAGACTACGAGCCTTTACTGTCTAGACAAGAGTACCTTTCTGGCACATTTGATGACATTATTGATGAAGTGTTCGCTGAGGCTAGAAAAGCAAGCAAAGCTGCTTAAGTAACCTTCCGTTTTTGTGAAGAAATCAAAAGAAAGTGTAATTCACTTTCTTTTTTTTATTGGTGTTTACTTTCAAACGAATTTATGTATAATAAGTATAAATTAAATAATTAAAGGACACCGCCATGAAATTTAAGAAATTCAGACCAGAAGGTTTTTTTGCTAATGTATATCACGTAGCGCCAATTGATGACGTTTACGTTTACGAGCTACTTATTGACTTTAAACACTACAAAAACTCGTTTAAAGGCAAGGTCTATGTTTCATTAACTGAATGGTTTGAAAATGCCTTTAATGATCAATCTATCTTCACTATTAACAGCACTACATTTGTATTAAAGCTGATTTACGATTACGAGAAAGCTTCTCAAGACGCATTTTTAATGCCTAAGCTGATTATCTGTCATGAAGAGTCTGGAAGTGAATACGCTACATTTATGCTTACCCAGTCAACTTTGAATTTCCTTGATGGGAAAGTGTCTGAGCTTATGACTGATCTAGATGAGAATGTGGATTTGTGGTCAAAATACATCAGTCCTGTTATCGACGTTGATTTCCAGTGCGATGTTGAAGCCGAACTTAAAATGCTAAGAGCAGAAGGTCATGTAATTTACCTTCCTGACTCAGAACTGAAAGGATACCCTCAGATTCGCGCTCTAATGAACAAGGCTGGTGGTACTTATCAAGATGGCACCTTTGTATTCGAAGGTAGCGCAGAAAGCGTTCTGACGCGATTACAGGAAGGAAAAGCGGTAAATGACAAGAAGCTATACCAGATCTTCGAATCTACAGACAATGTTTCATCTAAGGTTGTTAAAAAGCTAGATCTAAAACCAGAAGATAAATGGCTAGAGCCAAGCGCAGGACGTGCAGCAATTGCTAATAAAATGCGTGAAATCTCAAGTGATGGCGTTGTGTGCGAAATCTTTGATCTGAACATTAGCAGTCTTAAACAGCAGGGATATACTCCAATCGAAGGCGATTTCATGAGCGTTACACGCGAGCAAATTGGCATGTTCAATAAAATTGGTGCTAACCCTCCTTTCTGTAATAACCAGGACATTAAGCACGTTCGCAAGATGTACGATGAACACTTGCTTGATGGTGGTCGTCTAGTAGCTGTGATGAGCCAAGCTTGGGTAACAGGAAAGCAAAAAATCCAAATTGAATTCCGTGAATGGTTAAAAGCAGTCGGCGCAGATATCGAAATGCTTGATCGCGGTGAATTCAAAGATTCAGGGACAGACGTAGCTACTGCAATTGTAACTATCAATAAATCTTCGGAATTGATCGAAGAAAGACTATGCGCATAAGCTAATTGTTGATTGCCCCTGAATAGGGGCTTTTAAGAGAGTTTATTATGATTATCAAAATTAATGCAGGAATCAGCCTAAATGAAATTGCAGGATATACAGCAAGCTTAGCAATCGAGAAGGCGCAAAAGAACAGTGTTCCTGATCTTAAGGTTTCTGATATTGAATCTGCTCGACGCATGGGAATTAATCAAGGGTTCTGGGAGTTTACCGTTAAGCTTCTAAATGAGTCATTACATTTAGCTACTGAGCTTGTTAAAGATTTTAAACCATCGCCTATGTTTCTGCATGAATTCGATAAAGAGTCACTGTTAGAATACTTCGGAACTGAAAAGTCTATGGCTGAGTGGTTGAGTCAATCGGATGGCGCGAGTGATAAGATTGAATCGCTTTGCCAGTGTGATTATGACTCAGGTGTTAGGGCAAAAGCTGACGGTAAGATTGAGAACAGTGTTTTTCTTACTGGTCGTAATATTGGAATTGAGCTTGCTTACAAAGCAGTTAGAAACAACAATTTATCATTAGCTGAATGTATTATGGGGGAATTATGATTACAGGCGGATACACACTCGATTTGATTTGTGATTGCGAAAAATGCAAGGTTTCAACGGATAGTCACGAGATCAAAACTGGTGAGTTTACTGGTGAGAACTATGCGGAATGCGCAAGAATTGCGAAAAATAATGGTTGGAAATTGTCCAGAGACAGATTGTACTGCTCTGCCCCTGGTCATTCAAAATTTGAGCGAGACGATTAATAATATTGGAGACAGTCTCTTATTTCGATTCCTCTGAGGCTGGTGATGAGATTCTTTCACATTCATCAGCCATTTCCATTAAACCTTCGAGATATTCAGGGGTCTGCCAATATCCAACGATCTCAGACTCTTTTTCACAATCACATCGCTGCGGTTCTTCGCATTCACAATCATAAGTTTCAGTAACCACTCTATCAGGACTTGTATTAACGCTCCTTAAGTAGGAAGCTATTTCTTTTAAAGCCTTTTTTGGATCGTCACTTAACACTAATTTATGATCTGACATTCTCATGCTCCTTTATGAGTTTTTGCGGCATTGCAAGATGACTCTTAAGCCGCTGCTCTTACTTGGTACTCAACACGGTCTGCAAAGTCCTTAACAGTGTTAAATCTCTGACCATGATAGTGAGAATTCCACTTATCAATGCCTTTAAATGCTCTATTCCAAGGTTGGTCAATGATAATTGGTAGCAAACTAGGAGTGCTATCCATAGCATCAATGATATTGTATGGAGCGTCATCAATTAAACAAGCTGCACCACCAGCAATAGAGTTATACACTTCTGATTTGGGTGTAATGCTAGTATCTACAATATGCAAGTGATGATGTGGAACATTGTTCTTTTCCAGCCACTCCCTTGTTTGTGAGTGTGAAAAATTAAAGCCTCCACGAGCAGTAACGATATGGATTGTGAATCCTTTATCCACAAGCATTTGTAAGCCTTCAACCGCGCCTTTTTTAACAGGCATTTTGAGAAAAACTTCCTCTTTACGAATAATTTCACCAAACTCATTTTTGGTAAGGTTGTGACGTTCGTAATAATCGTAAGCTAGATAATCTGAAACAGAGAGCTGAATATCAGAGGCTTGGTTCATATGGTGATTGATCACAGGAGCAAAATCGCCTAACACATCATCAAGGTCGCAAATAATATTGCGATTAAAAAGAGTGATCACATTGTTGCTGATTTGAAACTGACTAATCATTTATTGACCTTTTTTATTAATTATAAAAAAGAATTATGATATGAATAAGTGCTCATGTCAAACACCGTGACTTAAAGCGTTGACTTTTAAGTTTAAAAACTGATAATGGCATAAATTTGAATTATTAATAAAAAGCCAGCTAGCTGGCAAAACCGATGGTGATTTATGTCTACTTTTACTAAAGAAGAAAATGAGTATTCATTGAATGAATACATAGAGAAGTTCAAAAAAATACAAAGAATGCATGAAAGTGAGTATAACCTAGTCTCTTTGACTCTATGTATTCTTGCTTGCTACGCTATTGCCTGTGTGGTGGATGGTTTGTTTGCATTTAAGCCCTTGGTTGCGATGATAAATTTTGAAGTTGAGTGGATTGAGCTAATAAAGGGTTTGTTTTTTATTGTTGTGTGCTTTCCATTGAACACGTATCACGAATTTCTTAAATCACCAAAATGTGCAGCAATAACGCAATGTAAAATAAAAACAGATGAGCGACTTAAAGATATTGAGTATATGAACCAACATATGGAGTTGGCTCTTAAGGAATCATTCGAAAGAATTGGTGATGTAAGAATAAATGAATTGCTTTCATCTTACTCTGTGGGTGTTTTGAATGATTTAGTTTCTGGGAAAAAGGATTTTAATGTTGAATATTATTATATTCTGCAAAGAATTTTCGATGAAATTCCAAAGTATGAATCTATCTCAGAACTAAAAGAAAAGATGGGGCTAAAACAGGTTAAGACTGACATCGTTAAAGAAAGCGATCTGGTTTCAGAAAGATCGGAGATAGAAGATGCAATATCTTAGAAATTTGTTTGAATTTCTTTCTAGTAGAGTATTTATCATTATATCTTTTATCAGTGTCTTAGTTGCGATGTCTGGATATCAACTTATCATTCACACAATGAAGCAGCAGCAATACGTTGACTATCGGTTTGTAACTGAGGTTTATGTTACGGGCTTTGAAGAATGCGAGCATGAATTGTCTTTAAATGATAAGTCTATTGGAGAAAGGTGTGTTCGAATTTATGACTACATTGTTTCATCCAAGAAGAGAAAAAAGCTTGTAGGGAGTATTGATATCTCAGAACGTCCAGTTATTTTAGGTGCGACTATCTATCTAGATCCGATGTATTTTGATATCGATAATGCTGTTAAGAATACAGGGATAATCTATGATATCTTAATTCATGATTTCAGTATTCCATATGAAGTGGTAAATGGAACTGATGATGTAAACCAGGAGAAGCATGATTCTTGGATTGAAGCTAATAAAGGCAAAGTTGAAAGTATTCAGAGATTGAAGTCTGAAGCGATATCTTTGACGAAGGAAAATTATTCTCGCGCTATGGATTTGCTTAAATGGTCTGTATTCATGACACTCCTAACCCTTTTCTCCTGTCTCATAAATAGCATGTTGGGAAGAAAAGAAAGATAATAGATTAAGCCCCAATTCTCAATGATTTGGGGCTTGCTTGATTACAATGGTACGCGTGATTTTGTAATGTACTTAGTAACTGCGTCTTCCTTGATTTCACGATCACCATTTAAGAAGTATGCTCCATCAGACTTTTTAAGTCTTACTTTAGTTAGGGATAGGTTGCACGATTTTCTAACAACCTGTACTTCAACCTCTTCACCTGAATCTAGACGGTCAAATAAAGCTTTTGCTTCTTCTTCACTTGCAATGCGATATGAATTAAGCAATCTTTGGTTTTCTGCCTCAACCTGTTCCTTGTAAGCTTTATCTTCCTCAAGAGCTTTTTCATAACACTCTTTGTGAGAGTGCTTAAGAGCATCGATAATTGCATTCTTAAATTGCTCCAGAGCCTTATAGAACTCATTTGCAAGAATGTTAGATGCAACTGCTACGCGAACAAATTCTTTTTCAGCCCCTACAGATTTTTCGCTGTAGTCAGAACTAAAGAATAAATGCGCTCCATCAAATGAACCGTGGATGTTTGTAAAATCTGATTTACCAGTATATCCAAATGTTACTTTACCAATTCGGTGCTCTCTTCGATGTTGGTCTTTATCATCAGATAGGAATACATCAAAACTCATATAGGAAGTGTTTTCTTCTTTGCAGAATGAAAACTCGCTTTTACATTTGAAACTAACCCCATCAACAAAGAGCGCTGTTGTCATCGGGTTGTTGTTAGTCCAAATTTCAGGATTTGAGCCTGAAGCGATAATTGAAAATAGTTCTTGTACGGTTTTTGGTGTGGTGTTCATAATGCGTTCCCCTATCCTGCATGTTTTTAATTATACATACTTAACAGGGCAAGTAAAGTATTTAATGAACCATTGTTTTTGCAGGTAATCCTTTTACTTCTCGTCCAGCAACCCAAGGCTTGATGAATTCCTTAATGTAGCTGTGTGTGTGCTCATTCGAGGCGAACCAGCAAGTATGATAGTTGCTATCAATAATCTTGTATCTTCTTTGATTAAAACCGTTTTGGTATAATTCCACATGGAAATGTAGTTGATACTCAATGTGCTCAAAGTTATCAGACCATAGGTTGTACTCGCACTTTGTTTTATGAACAAGTTTGTATTTTTGCTTATCAATCCATTCTTTAATGTCTGAATGAAAAGAATAAACTAGCCTGCGCAACCAAAACTGACTAATCAACATGCACATAACCCACTCTAACCATATGATCAACCAGGTCTTTATTGGAAATGACTTCCATATCGGATGTGTACTTGCTAAATCTGTCTTTAATTTTCGCAATGCAAAATGTTTCAAAAACTTCACAAAGAGCGCCATCTCTGACCGTTAAAGTGAGTAGTTTTAAATCTTCCTTGTGAGGATTAGTTGGAACATTAATCCGCTCATGAATATCTTGAATTATTTCTCGTGCTGTTCGCTTGTCAATTTTCCTGTATTTACCAGAGGATTCAAGCAATGCATTAAATTCAGCCTGACTAAAGCGCCTTTTTCTTTCAATCTCTTTATTTCGAAAGGAATCAAGTGTTTGGATGTGATTTTGAAAGATATCCTCAATACTGTCAGAAAGGATGCTGAAAGCTAACCCTTTACGCTTAAGAACTTCCAGAGTTGTTAACTCGTCAGTTGGAAGAAAAGTTTCAATCTCAAAGTCTGAGTGCCAACCTAGATTTTGGGTGTATTTCACAAGTGCGGATAGCTCATTACTAAAGCCTTTTACCGTGAGAAAAATACCTAGATTTCCGTTTTCATTCAAAATTAGTTTTGCTTTGATGTTTGAATCTGCGCGGATTGAAAAGATGGCTGGCTTGCCATCAAATTCGACATCTTTAAGGTTTACTTGTGAAATAATTGACTTTGACATATTAACTCCTTATCTGGTATTATTATATACATATTGCACCAAAAGTAAATGAGAATTAAGAGTGGAATTAAACATACAAGAAGCAAAGCAAGCGGTGGATGAAGGGAAGCAAGTTTGGTTTTTTATTAACAAGTTTACTGATCTTACAGAAAATCTGTATGTAAACATCACTCCAGCAAAAGTGGCTGAAATCATAAGCTATAAAGATAGAAGTCATGAATCTGAGCTAGTGCCTCTTGGGAAAAGAGGTGAGCCATTATCCAAAAAATACACTATTACAGAGACTTCTTTACACGGCGTGAGATGTTTTGCTAGATTCTTCTATGATGAAAAGTTATGTTTTGAAGCGTATAACAAAGATCTAGACAGCTACATTTCTAAACTGGAAGAAAGAATGGCGTTTGAAAACAAAAGAAGGCTGTCTGTCATTGAAAAGATTAAAGGCAGAAAAATTAATTAAATTAATTGCATAAATAAAAGCCCATAACTAAGAAGTTATGGGTTTTATATGTTATTTTTTGTATGAGATTTTTCCTTTATCTGCAATAAGGTACTCATCAAAACCAAACGGCTCACCATCTAATACAATAAACTTATCAGACTCAAACAGTGTGATATCTTTGGTAGTCTTCTCATCCTCTAAGTCAAACTTGTTTTCTGTAGCGTCAATATAGATGTAGTCATCACCACATCCTCTATCGACACCGAATAGATCGCAAAGCTCATTACTGACTTCGATAAGTCTTTCATCCTCATCACCAGGGATTTTTAGATACTTTTCAATAATGTCGTCTGGCGTTGTATCGCGATAAAAGGTAAACCCGTACTTCATGAACGGAGTGCTGAATAGTTGATGCTCGCCGCTTTCAATATTGCGAACAAGAATATGCCCTTCAGACTTGTTGTTATCAATTAAAATTCCGCGATCTACAATCTTGAAAGTTGCTTTGGTCGAGTCTTCACAGATGTATTTCGCATCTTCAATATTTTGTACAGTTATCATCTTTATTTCCAATATAAGATATGGAAAAACCCCAGCATATGATGCTGAGGTTGAATTTTTAAGAAAGGAAAATATTTCCTAGACTGATATCTAGTTTATGATTCACATAATCCCAAAACTCATTTTTTTCATGCTGATAGGTCATTCCTAATAGAGACGTAATCTCAAAAACATCAGCACACATTTCAATTAGTTTCGCTTTGGCGCTTTCTGAAATATCAGGTTTATCAGAAATGAAACCAAGGTTTTTAAAGGTGTTGAACTGGCTTTGTAGCATTGTGGATGCAATAATAGTCGCTTCAGTGCCACCAAGGTATTCAGTCAGCAGGTCAAGTCGTTCAGAACTGTTTCGTGGCTTGTTATCAAGCATTGCCAGAACAATGTTAATCGCAGTTTTTCGCTTTTCGAACAGCTCTGTTTCTTCATCTTTTTGAGCGAGAAGAATATTGAATGCAGTGTCGTAATTATGCATGGTGCTACTCCTGACAGCTATTAAGCTTCTTGCTTAATTTGTGATTTAATTTCTTTAATGAAAAGCTTTGCTTGCTTTTCAGACTCAAATTCGTGCGGTTCATCGGTTGCACCTAGCCAAACCCACTTGTTATTGGTTTTGTTACCTTTACACATAACGCGATGAGATTTAGGCTCTGTTGCTTCGAAATCATTCACATCATAAGCTGGTGAATATTTGAATGATAGCCCCTCAATCTGAGCAGCATTCTTTGCGTCTTGCTTCATTTTGCTGGTAAGTGTGGTCATTAGGTATCTCGCTATTGGAATTTCATTATCTTAAATAATTTATCCTTATTATACACAAAAAAGATATACTGTAAAGATGAATCGAGAGGCACAAGAAAAAAGCACAATCGATATTGTGGGTTTACCCACTCTGTTAGGTATTGGTTCCACAAAATTAATATTCATAGTAAAATATCAAGAAAAGAGAGTTTTTATTATGAATAAAAATGAACTATACCAATCAGAAATTAATCTGATAGAAAACATAAAAAAATACATCAACTACAGGAACAATGTTCAAAACATCCTTTTTCACCAAGAGTACATAAAAGTTACCTTATACATCCCTCTCGTTTTTACCATCTTGTTTGCCACTTTCTTCATTGTGGCTCCTAACATTCACCCTTCATCAGGCTCTGTCCATGTATCTGCTATTGGATTTATTGCTGTTGTGATTGCTTTCACCTTAGCCATTTCAGTTGTCAATGCGGCAATAAACAAGAAATCTATCATGAAATATGGTTTCATTCCTTTTGGCTTATCTTCACTTTTTGACAGAGATTTTATTGAAAACAAGGATAAAATTTCAGATATAGAAGACAAACTATATGAAATGGAGGTGGACTTAGCATCTGAGATACTTATGTATCAAGATTCTATGCAGGATTGTCCATCTACCGAGCTTCTGGTTTTGCTGAGTGACTATGACGCTAAAATCTACAAGGAGGTGCTTAAATCCGTCAATAATGAATATGGTGGTGAAGTATTATGCTGGATTGATGATATTTAGAATAAAGGGCGCATAGCGCTCTTTTCTTTTGGGTTTATTTTTGTATAATCTAGGAAATTAACCAAAAAGACCAACTAAATGAAAGCGATAGATAGATTAAAAGACCTTCACTTTAGTAGAGATCCTGCGCTTTACGATCAATGGAGTATTGAACGGATAATCAACTCCATACAATCAGCGAAAGAGAACAAAAAGTGGTTTGAAAACGCCTCGAATAGCGCAAGAATTTATAGAGTGATTGCTATTGAACCTTACCTATTTGCTGCGGCTTCCGTTATTGCGGGTATTGTTTATCTCTTTACCTCAAATTTTGCCGCAGAAATAGGGATTGATAGCCCGTCAGCATTGATACTGTATTTAATGATTTGCGCATTGGGATCAATTCCGTTCTATTTAATAAGATGGGTGTCGGTTATACCAAGGGCTAAGTGGACAAACAAGGTCAACTGGAGCTGGAAAGAGGTATTGCCTTACAATTTTGCAACAGCAACGGATAAATCACTAGCTCATAACTTCAAGCAAAGGAAAGCAAACAAAGCGGAGTTTTTAAGTAAAGAGAAAAGAATGAAAGATAACTTTGCTTCTCTCATTACTCCAGGATCAGAGTTTCCATATGAGTATGTTCATAAGTTAACGGAGGATTCGGAAGTCCGAGCGATTTACATCAAAATGTTGCGCGACCAATTGGAAAATAGACTGAATAACGAAAAGGCACTCATTCAGAATAGATTTGAGCAATTAGTCGGAACTGAAATGCATAGAGAAAATGAAAGCTGGTCAGAGATTAGTAATCCAGACCACAGAATCTACGGTAGCTTTAAGGAATAATAATGAATACTGAGCAATTTCTAAATAAGTATCAGGATAGTGGCAAATTTCTAGATGAGAGCGATGTGCGAGAGCTTATTGGTTGTGTCCAACAAGCTAAAGCTTCTCGTCAAAAATTCAAAGAGGTAGAGGCCAACAGGATCTATTTTAATTTTAGTGTGATTGTGTTCTACATAATGATTGCAGGGATCTTTATCGTTCTTCATTTACTCTCTGGATTGGGTGTTGAAAAATTTAACGATGAAGTAAGAACAATGTTCTTCAGTATTTTTGCCTTGATCGCTATGTTTCTTACTTCTGTTCCTGTTCACAACTATGTGAAGGGAACTGGATTGAATCCGTACAAATACTCTCTGCTTCCTGGTGGATTGGCTATCTTGTTTGATAGAGAAATTATTACTGATCACTTCAACTACCGAAATCTTGAAAAGGCTAGTGATGAAATTGATGAGTCTAATGCTCGTAGATACAGCGTAATCAAGTCTAAAGGTCAAATCCCTTACGCTATCGTAGACAGATTCACAGGAAGTAGTCGCGATACGCTTGTGCATCTTCTGAAGATTCAGTTCAAAGAAATGAATGATGAGCTTTATGATGCAAGACAGCGTGATTTTGACAACTGGTTCAACTCAGTTAATAACGGCGCTACGCATAATTGGGATAAGTTTGTTAATTAATAGAAATAAGGCGCTCGATGAGAGCGCCTTACTTTTAAATGATTAATTTAGAGTTAACTTTTTAAAGATTTTCTGAGGCACGCCTTTGTGATCGTATTCGGGATGATCTGGGTAATGGTCGTTATGGTCTGCAAACACTAGCTGAACGAACGACACCCCATTTTGAGCAAGGTGAAAGTTTTCTTGATAATATGCAATGGTTTGACAAACATACTTATCTGTTAGCTCTCCACTTACACTTAGCTTTTCGAACTTCATCAGAGCATCTGAACCATCGCGCTTTTCAAACATAGGCTCTACACTTTTCAGTTCAACGCCTTCTTCAAGCCACTTATGAAAAAAATGATTGATCAGATAGGCTTGAGTTCTTTGACTCATGGTTGTGATAATGATTTCTGGAAGTCCGTAATTGGTCATGCCTGTGCTGTATGCGAAGTTGGAAACACCATGAATAATAATTCCATGTTTTTTGATTGCACTTTCGATCTGCATGTTTCGCATGGTAATGTGGTTCATTGTTACAACGCTCATTATTTTAAATTAATTAATCTATAATACATTAATTAATCTAAAAGTAAAGAAAAAGCCGCTCAAGCGGCTTTATCGTCTGTCGATTCGGGAACTTAACTCTCGACTAAGGTATTTGCACAAGTTATATAGCTTTGCGCGAATCTGCTGTTCTCTTCTATAGTTACGATAAAGAAGATGCCCTATAACCGCTTCATGAGGTTTCAAGTCTAGGTTGTTCTTTCGAATAATATCTTCCCATTCATGGTCTCTGAAAATGTCTTTCATGACGTAACCCGCAAATCCACTAAAGGTTTTAAGAATCACTTTTTCATGGCTCTCTGAATATGGCTTAATATGAAAGTAAGTCGCATTAAACTCACTTAACTCTTTTCTCAGAGCTGTAAGCTCAGACTTGCTCATTTCGTTAAAAACGGCGTTTACCATTTCGCTTGGTAAACCATCAGTTACTTGATATGAGAACTTTGAGATAAATTCATCTAACAAAGGAAATTTGTTCAACGCAATCGGAAGAAACCGATTAAATGCATTTTTGGGGCTTTTCGCATCCCACGTTCTAGACCGAACTTTATGCTTATGGATCGTTCTAGATAGCGTTCCGATTTTCTCAGTTCTTAGCATGGCAAACTCTTTTTTTGATGGCAAAAGCATGATGTGATCTTTCGAAAATAATGATTAAAAAACGGTTGTTTTACTACCTCTAGGCAGACCTTAGATTCTTCCATTTCATCAACAATCTTCTCAAAACTAATAGAATCCAAGATAGGATATTTCTTTAGTACATCGCGATATGTTTTAAGCATATCTAAGTTAACTGGTACAAAATCAAACTCACGAACTCTTCGAAACGGGTCAATGAAACAGCTATAACCAAGGACAAGGGAAAAACGGATTTGCTTGAGTTTATCAATCACCCGCAGTTTCTCTCTAACATTTAAGGTCTTGTCTTTATGAAGGTCTGCAATCATGGAATAGACTAAAGATTCTAGCTGCACAAGTTTTATGGTTTGTACCATTCTGGCACCAACATTTCGATACTCAATGCGACCAGAGCTGACATAATTATCAACTTCACTTGGCTTACATTGCACTGTTTTACAATCGAGCAAATATTCAATAATAACCATTGTTAGCCCTTGTTTTTAAGTACTTGGCATACAACCAAGTGATGTTGTTCGTGAAACCCACTCTCTTTGATTTTTTTGCAAAATTCATAGGTTAGACGCTCAGGAGCAATTTCATTGATGAATGATACCAGTCTATATCTTGCATAGAAATAGCACTGATTTTTCTTAAGTAGCTCAAAGAGGTAATCATCAGGGAATAGCGACTTACACAATAGGTGTACGCGAGGAACAAAACGTAAACATCGAGGGTCTTTGTTTACAAAGTCAATCCATTTGCTCTTCTCGATATCTAAGGTGTTTGGGTGATGTTTTGTAAGTAGTGGATTGCTATCAAAGCACACCAGATGTAAATACTTACTTCTATTTTCCTCATTCAAATGCTTGAGGTTATGAGCATTAAGCATTAACCCTGCTTCTGCATTAGCGTTTCTAATGTCATCAGGAAGATGCTGGAAGCATCGACTTTCGAGCAAAGCCTTAATGAACACACGGTCAACCATACCGCTATCGATCATTTCTGAAAGTTTGTTTTCAGGACTTTCAGGTTTAATTCTAAGGTACTCCATAATGTCGCTTGTGTTCATGACATCGGCAAAGTACGGTACGTACCGTCTTGCTTTAGAATAGTAGTTTGTTGGTTCAAAAAGATAATCTTTTACTGACTCAAAAACCTGTCTGGTTAGTAAGTGTCCGTTATTTTTAAAAAACAACTCATTGATGTATTCGCTCCGAAAATGCTTTAGAGCTTGAGGATCGTCATGATTGGACTGGTACTCACATTTGATTGCAATTGGAAGTAATTCCTCCATGAAGTCGTTATTCTTCGAATCTGGCTTAAACACCAAGCCTGATAGAATTGAGCCAAAATATGCGACCAACTCACGCCATTCAGTCTCACCATACGATGGCAAGATTTCCCCTACAAATTTCTTGTAACCCTCTGGAAAGCTCGTAAAAGTGCTTTGCAGATCTTTAACTACATTAATCGTCATCTTATAAACCTTTATAGGAAAGACATCGTCTTTCCATTAACTCAATTATTTGCTTGTCTTCGGGTTGTGGTGAAGTGTAAAGATTTCACAAACCAGTATTTATCTTTTACTAAATCACTCGCATCTTCAAAGCTTGGGATTGCTGGCATGTAAGAGTTACCATGACTATATAACAAATCTCTAAGCTCATGATAACGCTTTACACATTCTGACTTAGGCATGTTTTCTTCTACAATCTTACGCTGGTTAAACACAACCTGATAGTCGTCACTTTCTTCTTTGATATCTTCCAAGAAGATGTCGTATCTGAATAAAGCATCACCTACCGTGATATTGTTAAGCATCAAGTAGTCTTCTGTATTAAAATGTTTATCCGTTAGCTTCGGTGTTGATAGGCACATTTCAGTGTAAAGGATCGGATAGTAATCAAAGATCATGGTGAACTCATGATCTGTGCCGTGAAACAGTGTTAAATACTGCGCTCTAACGCCAATCATGTAATTGAAAATATGGCTAAAATAGCAATACAAGCCTTCCATCGTGTATCCGTGCGTTTCAGAGAGATCTCTGATTAAATTCATGTAATCAGTTCTGATTGGAAGGACTTTTTCCTTATCAATAAAAATGTCGGAATGATGAATGCGAATAGTTACATAAATCAAGTATGAGTCAAACTCTGACAGGGACTTCCCTGGCTCTGAGGACTTCATTGCTGATAATACGGTATCAACAATTACCTTGTTCTGAGCCTTCTTGTTTTCAATTTCTTGTTTAATGGTTTGGTCGTCTTTCATACTTATCTTAACCTTAATATTTTGCATTAAATATACATTATTAAGTATCGAAGTCAATAATTAAACGCCACCTAAACATTGACTTTGACGCTAAATGATGTATTATTAAGACAATTAAAAAGGAAACCACCATGAAAAGTTTGTTTACAGAACAGTACTCAGTCACCTACGAAGCGGCTGATTTTATCTCTAAATACGAAACAGCATTGCACAGAATTTTGAATCACTATTTCGATCTAGGTTTCAATCCTTTTCATGTTGAGACTATTGTGCGTAATGACTTTGTAACGCTGATGCGACTTGTGGTTTTTGGTGAGGGAAAAACACCAAATGGCGAAATCGGAATTGATAAATCCTTTTGGGAAATTGAAGCTGTTGCTCTTCCAGATGTTGCTATGAGCCTGCTAAATGAAGATAGCGGCTTACATACTGAGGCTGGTATTGATCTGCAAAATCTATGTCGCCAAGATACCTTTCCGATTATTGATGAAATCCTTAAGAAAGGATACAGCCCTTGGGAAATTCAGGCATTATTCGCAAATAGTGCAAGTGACTTTTTCAGTTGCCAGTTTTTTAGAAAATTAAAGTGATAAAAATGAAAACAGAATTTATTGATTTTATCCTTAGAAAAGTCTCGGAAAGTAAAAATCGTGACGTGAGTATTCTATCTGATATGCCAGCACTAAAAGACGAATGCCTATCACTATGTCGTGAAATCACAAAAGGTTATGACTCATTCTCCGTAAACTTAAAAGGTCACTGCCAACTTAATGAAGTAACAGTCAAAGATGCAGCAGCTAGTCTTTCAGGCTTCTATGATGAGAATAGTTTGGCAAAAATCCTATCTGAGCATTTAGTGAATATGACAGAGCAATCTCTGTTAATCGGTGATTGTATTACGCGTGAAGAGGTTGAGCGTTCTTACCGAATCCGCTTTGCCATGCTAGGTGATCATAAGATTAGCTTGATTACTCTTCATGACTTTACACGTAGCAATTGTCCAGGATGTGGTGATGCTCTTTTCTTCAATGCAGATCTTGACTCTAAAACGGTTAGTCTTCACGAAAGTATTCAGCCATGCAAAGTTGCTACGGATGAAATCACAGTGCGTCAACAATTCATCTCAAATGCTGGACACTTTGTTCTTATGGATCATGATGATTTCATTGAGTTTATCCCTCAAGAAATCCGAACAGAATACCGAGACCATCATGTAAGTTTGAGTTCGCTGAAAGGTTATTCAACTTTTAGCCAGTGTTTGGGAAAGCATGGGATTGGATGTGTATGGACTCATCAAGATAATCATGCTGTATCTATTGTGAAAGTGGATGATGGATTTAATTTTGTTAGTGGTGATTCTGGTGAGCACCGAGTTACCACAACAGGTCAGAATCTGTACATTGCAGACCGTGAAACCGTCTTGAGTTTGTGCGATGATGAAATGAAGTTGTATGTCGATGATTTACGAAAATTTATCGTAGAGCCAGGCACTTACGAGATTGCCGATTTTATTAATGAAAAGCCAGAGAATGAAGGTCAAGTTCTTGGCAAAATGTCTAAAGTGGAGTGCTAACAATGATTCACCAAGATTCAAACGTATTCATCAATGATGATCAGGTTATCGTTCTAAAAGCAGAGCCGATTCTATCGGACAAACGCACTAATCGAATCGTATGCACTGCGGGCTTGGTCGATAATAAAAATGTCGTAGTCCTTGAAATCTCTACGCCAGAGGATAAGTCAGTATTCACTTACTTAGATGCAAAAGGCGCGGCTGATTTTGCTAAGCAGGTACTTGATGCTTCACTGAAATCAACATTATGCGAAGAGCTTGATCGTCATAGGGTTGAGACCCTGTACCTCAAAAAAGAAGTGATTACTATCGAGCGCTGTGATGTTTCAAGAATTAAAGGTAGCTCATCCTATGGTGTTAGTGTGAGTATCCACAAAGCCTCTTTTCCTGTGAAAGACAAACGCGTTGTCTCCTGCGAGCTATCCCCTAAAAAAGCAGTTGATCTGGTAGGCATGATTCAACAAGCAATTGAAGCAATCGAAGAAGACGCGTTAGCAGAACATCGTTAATGTTCGCTAGCGAACTTTGAAAGGATTTATAATGAAGCTAGATAGCCCCTCACAAATTTTGAACTCAAATCACATCGGTATCTCAGATGTGGTTCAGATGTTTGTTGCTTGCTGCTTGCCGAAAGGAAATGAAAGCCAATGTTTGGTTATTCCTTTTGAATTTACCGTGTACATGCGCTTGTATGATGATAATGCTCAAGTAGCATTTGATAACGAATCGGTTTTTGCTGATTTCAAGGAACGCAAAAACTGTCACGTCGAGATGGATGAGGATTTTGTAGAAGCGGTTGTTCGAGTTGAGAATAAAATCTTCTTGTACGCTCCATCAAACTACATTCATGTTTGGTCTACCATTGATACCAATTCCATCGATAAAGCTCTATATGATGAATCAGGGAGCGTTTTAGCGTGGCATTTGGCTGACCATGACTCTCAATGGAGAAGTGGCGTAGAAAAATTTGAGAAAATGGTAAAACAATCACTTGCTGAACCGTTTACTAAATTGGTGAGTAAACTAAAAGTATTGGGCTTAACTGAGCCTGATTTCAGCATTACGTTTTCATCAAATCCGATTTCAGGTGCTACTAAGGTAGAAACTGTTTCGATTGATTACGATGAGTCGGCTAAAAAATATGTCTACTCTAGACAATAAGGATTGAACGATGACTATCTATTCTATTGCTTCTGCCTGTCACAGAAATCAGAAATTCGAAGATGAGCGTTACATCAATCATTTAAGCCGCGTGAGCAAGAAGGTTGCTGCTGTATTCAGAACTGATGATAAAGATGCGAACTATCTATTGCACGATATTGCTTGGCTAAAAGATGTGTTTGTAATGACTGGCTGCTCAATTGAAACCATTCATTCGCGCCTTTCTCGCTATCACTTATATGATCGTATGATGGAAGCGCTTGAAGCCATTTCTCAAAAACAAGGTGAGCAAGATAGTGATTACTTTGAGCGATGCTCAAGAAATCCTATTGCGCTTAAAGTGAAGATTGCTGAAACTATGGTTAAGGTTGAAGAGCGTATCAAGTATCAAGACATTGGAATGGCTAAATTCTACACAGACCGACTTAATCTGCTGCTGAGTATTTATGAAGAGAAACAGTTTTGATTAATACGTAGTCACGCATTCTGATTTCTTGATGGTTTAAAAAACTTAGCAGATCTACCAGTAAGAATATATTGAAAAGGTTAGACAACATCTGTCTAACCTTTTTTATTGAGTCTATGGGATTCTACTTAGAGTTCATAGAGGCAGATTCTAGGTAATCTCTTCTTATCTCCCAGTATTTAAGTTCGTTAGCGGTCTCATATTGGTCGTTATCAATCAGCCAACGTATAGAGCTTAAGTGACCCAATTCAGCCATAAATCGAATATTACTTACTGTATCGTATAGATGCTTACTATTAAGGCTAACGGTTAAAATGGCATCAAACAGATACTGTTCGTCAGAATCATCATTGATCAGTGTCCATAAGTATTTAGTAAAAAATCCGCTAAAGCTATTGATCACATCATCAGGCAAATCCAGTTTTAGACACTCAAGAAGTAGCTCGGATGTTCTAAGTAGATGCTCACTGAGCATTGATGAGCCTAAGAGAGAGCTAGCAAGTTCACACTTTGGTGTTTTTAAATACTCGAAATCAAGACGAATGAAGTTGTGATAATCGTAATACTGCAAGTATTCCTTGGTCGGCTCACCTCGACTTTGCTGATATTCGAAAAACGGAAACAGTAATTGAAAATGATCTCTGGCTACACCCTTTATTTGAGCTAAATGAAGTTGGATAGTGGAGTGACGAAGTATTTGAGCAGGATTCATTAGATGACTATATTGCTCAATCAACGAATCAATTTTTCCATAATCTTCACTTTCTTTGTTATAACGCAGATAATCACGAACCATAATTGTTAAGCAGGAAAGCATTGTATCAATGTAAAGGGATACCGTTTCCTGGTCTGGATTATCCGCTAAGATAGCATCAACATACTTCAAAGAATTTAATGTTAAATCAACGCAATCGCGGTCTGATTTGAATCCAAAGTGACGATTTCGGCACATCTCACCGTCAGGGTGCGCCCAGCCACTTACACAGCCCCACATCTGAGAGCTAATAAACGATGCTAACCAAATAGAATTACACTCAAACCCTACCGCACTGTTAACCTCATAGACTGCGGCAACGCTAAGCATTTTTTGTCGATCAGTAATGCCTAATTGCTTTTCCATTGGTATAGATTGGATTCTATCCATAAGTACTGAGGCTGTCACATCTACAATTGTTTGATCAACAGGCTTTAAGGCTTCTATCAATTCTTCAATGGATGAGAATGAAGGATATTTCTTTTTAGAAACGAATAATGGTAAAGACAGCGATTTTATAACGTCTTCTTTTCTATCTTTCGTTAGGTAATCACGCAGGTCAGTTCTTTCGCGAGGTACAGTGTTGAGAGTGTTTCTAACTGAGTATATGGCTTCCTCTAAATTAGAGTGATAAGGAAGCACTCGTTCAGCTAAAGCGTGTAACTCGGCGCTACTGACGCATGGCTCGACCTCTTGATAGGTCAACCAATCAGAAACAAGGGTTTCAATATCCTGGTTTAAAAGGTCAGATAAATATTGCTTCGCACCTTCATCATTAAGGCTTGGTAGTAGCTGTTTGACTCTAGAAAGTATCAGGTCTAGATTTTCTTGGCTATAAGACGGTGCTATGTGTGTAATTGGGATTGTGTTACTTTGCATGATGAAAAGCCTCGGTTCTTTTTGTGTAGCTGTATCTTGATTTATGAATACTAGAAGAAAAAGTAAGCAAGTACACACAAAGCCAGGATAACTTTAAATTCGGTTGTTTTGAGGTATGAGGTAATGGATGAGTTTGTATCTTGTTCATCACGAAGACTGTTCACAATTGAATCAGAATCAATCTTGCGACGATAAAAACTTACTTGTGCATTTTTAATGATAGGCGGAAGATGGTTGGCTTCGAAAAATGCTTTTGCTGTGACAACCCTATGGTTTGTACTGCAAATATAAAACTCACCATTTACAAGATGAAATTTCCAATCAGAATTGTTTTTGTCTTCAAGATAATAATCAGGGTTTTCTTGCAGTTGCTTTAAAGCTCGCTCGCCTCGCTTTAAAGTATGGTATTTATCACCTTCAATTGGAATCAATTCGCCCCATGTTTTTCCCTCGTAATCAGGATGATCAGTTCCTACTACAAGATCTAAATCAACATTCAAAATGTCACTTCTTATAAATTCGTAATCACGAGAGTCGAACTCTTTTAGAGTATGATCTGAAAAGCTAAAGTTATCGACCATATCTCTTGTAAATGAAGTGATGTATGAACTCATGCAAAATCCCCAGTGAAAAATTCATTAAATATGATATCAGCTAAGGTGATGATTTAAAATGGAGAATCTTGCTTTTGGATGAGTTTAGTGATCGTGAATGTATTTAAATGACTTGGAGACTTCATAGATAGGTATTGGCGTGATAGCCCACATAAATGCAGCGGTAAAGTATGGAAGGGCGATAACTGGGTAGAACGGCGGGGTGATCGGTGCCTTTGCATGAAAAATGCTGATAGTCCAAAGCACAGCATAAGCAAGAGCGAAAACTTTAACAAAGCTTATGTGGTGTTTTTTATTCTCTATTACTTTCATATTTAAGCTCCTTATTGCTCGACTATCTCAAACATATCGTGGAACCGATTGCTTAGCTTATTAATAGTCTGATTGATTTGTTCCTGTGTGGTGTTCGCTGTCGGTTTTTTTTGATTAAGTGTAATTAATTGCTTTACCGTCTGGACTAATAAAGCTTTTTGATTTGGTGTAACCTGTATTTTTTGATCATTCTTTGTATTAGGCATGTGTTACTATCCGTTAAGTCCATGTATATGTGTAATTTGAAATAACAATGTTCTCTCTAAGATCACCGCCTTCAATAACACTACAATATTCAGGGCTTGAGAAGGCTTCATTGTGATGTTTTGCCAATAAGTGCCTCATTAAAAAGTCACTACGATAGGTTTGTTTTAACAAACCTGTTTCGATTTGGTATGTCGCTCCATCCTCAAGAAGCAGAAGAGAATCGAATTCAGGTTGACTGAGATTCAGTTCTTTACGAATAAAACATACCTCTTCATTACTCAGGCGAGCAGGCTTCATACATAACGCTAATGAGATAGCTTTATGGGTTTTCTCTAAGTCAATGAAACTTATAAATTCCTCATTATTCTCAAGAGATTTCTCATATCCGTCTTTTAAGAAAATGTTGCTCAAGCCAGATTCGGTGTATTTATACATGATTGGAATTTCACCCTTACTTCCAAAAGCGAAAGAAATGATGCCATCTACCTTCGCTTTGTGCTGGTTTTTCAGTCATTTCCTCTTCATACACTAACATGAACTTAGCCTCCAAATCAGAAAATGAGATTCCCTGATTAAAGATAGATTCATTATTTGAGGATGGTTTATGATTAAGAGAAAGAGGTTTTTTTAATTCATTATAAAAAATCGAATTTGTAAGCCAAATGTACAAGCTTAAATCACCATCATAAATCTTGTCAGGTCGATTCAGCCAGAACATCTTTAATCCATAGAAAATAATACTGGCAGGATCTGTCTTAGATTCAATGGAATCGCCCTTGCTTGTGAAAAAATCCCCTACTTTCATAGCGAATTCACCGCTTTCAAACTTTGGCTTACTCATTCTATATCACCTAATTAACTCTCTGAAAGCCATGCAGTGAAGCGCTCTTTGTCAAGAACGATAACTCGCTCAGCACATTCATAACAGAACAATGTTTGCTTTTTATTCCATTCCGATAAGAACTTTTCCAATTCATCTAAATCTACAACATCATCCGATGCATCTTCATACCAGTCACTTTCGAGATCCGCTTCTACAATGTCACTCGCATTTAAACCAGACCACTTTTTAATGTTGCAGTCATATACGAAAAATGGCTTTTCGCCTTCTTCAAAAACAGAATCGATGTCATCGAGTTTGAAGAATCCTTCATTGTATGAGGTGTTATCCGAGTAGACCATACCGCTAGTTGGTGACTCTACGATAGGCATTTTTGAGATTCGTGATTTTTTCTCAGCTCGAAACTTTTCTCTTTGGCATTTATCACAAGAGCTTTTGTATCGCTCTTCAATTTTAGCGCCGCAATCACAGTGTCTATCTCGGCAACACTGCTCTGCATCAGCCTCTGTGGATTTTACAATGCGGCATTTAGAACAGAAATAAGCAACAACGTGCTCTCTATCTTCAGTGAATAATGGTTTTGCGTTCATGGTGCTTCCTTTAATCTTTGTATTCAGCAATCACGGTGCCATTGTCATCAAGATACTGTAATTGCCACTGAGGGTGATAATTGCCACTGTGTTTTTCGCCATCCATACGGATATTCAGGTTTCCACTTCGGTTTGAACCAGTGATTGTCCCGAATTGTTTACTGTAAGTGCTATAAACACGCATACCACGCTTAAGGAAAGGCATACCACGATCCACGCGAACCGATTCCATTGACATACTGCCACCTATTTTTTGGTTCTATTTGTAAGAGTTAGCTATCTCGTAATGGCTAGTTTTTTACCAGTAATTCAAGATTGGTAAGCTCACTTTTTAATTCATTAATTCGTTCTTTAATTGCGTTTTGCTGATACTCTTTTGCAACGTTGATGTAGTGTTCTAAATCCGTGTGCTCAACAAAGACAATTTGTCTTGTCATTAGTGTTGCTGTATTACAGATTTTGCCAAAATCCGAGATTTTGACGTTTTTAACTTTTAGTGGGTTTTCATCATCAACATCTACAGGTTTAATTGTAACCTGAGTAACGCCACCCTTTGTAACTTCGTATTTTGTTACGGTTAACTTAGGCGACTTCATTTTGTAGTTGCAGCGGCTATCAGGAACATTGAATGTGATAACGGTTAAACTGCTTCCTGTTTCTAATTTCATTGTTGTACCCTTTATTCCTGGAGCATAGCAATAACGCTAACTTTCCAATTATATGAAAGTTAGAGTATTAGTCAAACGTTTACGAATATTACAGCGCCTCTTTTGTGAACGTAGTCAACAGGCTCAATTGGCTTAGTATCAGACAAAACCCAAGGCGTATTCCACTTCAATAGGTCAGGATTGTTTTTGTAATCCACCCTATGTTTTGAGAAGTGCTGGTCTATCTCAGAATCAGGTATTGGTTCTAAGCAATCGGAAATCGTAGTTAAACAGATTATTTTACCTGTTCCTTGTTCAGCAATGCCAATCCTGCCACGGATTTTGGTTTTTTTACCACGCATTTCCCATGTTTTTATACCGTCTCTGATATAGTGAGCATATGGTTTTCTCACAATCAGAACCTTATCTATTTCTTCACCGCAGACGAACATAAGCTCAATTGCTCCATCACCTCTTTATGAGGTGTATTATTCTTATCAACTATTCCTTTCGACATACTTGTACAAATACGAAGAATGGGAATAACCTTGCTATCATTTTGCGGAACATTGTTCCTAGATGCATTCGATTGTTCTCTAATCATAAAAACCTACCATTTTTGTTTTCAATATTATATTTGAATTGACAATAAAAACAATCAACATCAGTATTGACCATTAATATCATTTATGTATAATGACAACACTAACATATACTCTAGCAATGATACCATCATTGCATGGGTCAATTGATTGAAGCTTCTGCTTTCACGAGTGGGGCTTCTTTTTTATCATCATTAAAAAAATAACCAAGGGAATAGATTATGATTACTTTTGTTGGCGCGGTTACAACTGCTTGTTCTGCTGATAATGCTCAGCTTCTTATGGAAACTTTCTATAAGCAAGGTTTTGTCGTTGTTGATGGTTCAACACTAAAATCTGAAAACAAGCTTTCCGATCTTGCAGGTATTTTGGAGCTAGGAGAAACCTTCGTATCTCAATACAACAAAACCTACTTCCCTAACAAATCTAACAGCGACAAAGTAGCAGAGATTGGCTTCAACAAAGAAAACAGAGATGACTTCGCACATCCAGTCTTTGAAGAGTCTGGGGCGCTTGGTCAGCATGTTGATGGTACTTTCTCTCCTTTAGGTGAAGTAAAAACAACGTTACTGCTCTGTCAAAATCAGGCTGTTTCTGGTGGTGAAACTACACTGTTTAATGGCTATGGTGCAATTAAATATCTGGAATCTATTGATAGTAAGTTTGTAGATGCATTGAAGGATAAAAACGCACTTCGCAGACGTTCTACCTTTGATGGTATCAACGAAGAAATGACAGATTGTGTGTTCGGATTGGATTCAATCTACGAACGTGAGATTATCCGACTTGCTTTCGACTCAAGTGCGGATTGGGAATCTGGATATGAACTGGTTCCAAACCTCAAAGAAGCAGTAGAACGTTTGATGGCGCTTTATAATGAACAGGGAGAGTTTTTCCTTCAGTTCATGCTTAATGAAGGTGATGTGATCGTGATGGATAATACACGTATCACGCACGGAAGAACGAAGTTTACTCATGATCTTAATAATCCGCGCATGATGCATCGAAGCGTTCACCAGAAATTACCTCTGGCATCAATGGCAAAATTATCACAAGCCGCATAAAAAACGAAAGCTGATGCATTCACATCAGCTTTTTCTTTTATAAAAACCTTTCAGCTTTGAGAATTTTAAACCATTCCTTTACCTGTTCATCCGAGAAATCTTTATATACGGTGACAGGCTTAAGAAGTTCCTTTAGCTTCTCTCTCTTGTCAGGGTTAACTTTGTTATAGTCCAACTCTGCAAAATCCAAATGCAATAGGGTTGAAATCAAACTTTGTGTCATAGGATGACCGAAAGAACCAATTCTTGCATTATTATCTTCATCTTTCATTTTTAGGGATAGTTTTTCAATATCCTGGCGGTTGATTGCATCTTCGATGTAGTAATCGACTGCTAACTGATAATCTCCTTTAAGAATGCTTTCTAATGTTCTTTCTTGGTGGTGCAAAGGAGAAGCTTCATTAACTATAAAAGGAATCAGAATATTTATTGAGTTTGACACTAATATTGTCTTTGTCTTTAGAGTATCGACGACTTTTTCCTTTTTGCCTTCGTAAAGTCTAAAGTTAGTGAGGGTTATGTCGGCTACTAATTTAATTGCCTGTTCTTTATTTCCACTATATTTATCGCTTAATAAATAATCCAACGCATCCGTACTATTATGCATACTAAGACCAGCGTATGACTCGATCAAAAACTCTGTGTCCATGTCATCCATTTCAGATAATAAGGTTTGATTGATTCTATATGTTTGACCAAGAACCTCTACATCCATAATATTTGGATTATTGTTGAAGTAGTGAACTGGTTTTCCTATGCAGACTAGGAATAAGCTTATTGCTATAGCCGCAATGGAAGATGCATATCCAAGGATGTTTTGTATCAATATTTTCTTGTCTTTTATTGCATGATAAGCAATAAATGAAATTAATAGCGCTGAAGCTATGGAAAAAACCATTATCCCATATTTACCGACGAATGATATAGGGCTTGAAATCAACAGCATTTCATTATTCACGTCATTGAACATAGTGGTGAAGGGATTGCCAGCTATGCCATAAATCACTCCATTTAGTAGAAGAGGAATAAAAATTAATCCTGTCAAGAAATGACTGATACCTTTTTTAGGTTTGATAAGTAAAAGCGAAATTGTCATTAATGTCGAAATACTTAAGCTGGTTACGAAAAAGTTACTAACCACTTGGTAGTAATCATTCGTTTCCATAGTTACTAGATTAAACTCTTGAAATAAGCTTACGTCATTTGCCATCAGTATAACGCCTGAGGTCAAAATATAGTAAAACATTCCGTAGAAAGATGTGAATAAAATACGGGAAACCCATACTGAGTCTTTAACTATTTCAATTTTGACTAGAAACTTTTCAAGAATCTTTTCAAATTTTGTGTTGTTAAACTTACTGTTCTTTATCTTATAGGCAAGTAGAAGTAAGGATGATAGTGAAACGAATGAAAGTATCGTGCTTAAAGAATAGTTGTATGAATAGTACACATTAATCTCTTCAGAGATTTGACCTATGTATCTGTGTAAAAACCTATACGTAAAGTATATCCCCAAAACAGGCACTACTATCATTAAAAGGTAGAAGATCTTCTCAATCCTATCTAGGGCTGATTTTGCGTTTATTCTCATGATTTAACTGCTTTTATTTATTGATTTAAGATAATTATAAGTTTTGTGTAGCTTTCGTTCAACCAATAATTAATCAAATAAAAAACCGCATCCAGAAGAATGCGGTTTTTCTATTCGTCCGAGAGTTTAGATATTCTCGTAATGTTTCACCCTTCGAATCACCTCTGCTTGCTTCCCTGAGTTGAAAGGTCTCGCGTCTGGGCTGCCGAGGTATCCGCAAACTCTTCGTGTTACAGAAACCTTTTTAGGATCGTGATTCCCGCATTTAGGGCAAACGAAGCCCTTGCTTGTACAATCAAACTCGCCTGTAAAACCACACTCATAGCACTCATCAATTGGTGTGTTTGTTCCGTAGTACGGCACTCGGTCATAACTGTAGTCCCATACGTTCTCAAGCGCTTCAATGTTATGCTGCATGTTAGGAAATTCACCATAACAAATGAAACCACCACTTGATAATTCAGGATATGGCATTTCAAAATCAATCTTATCGTAAGGGTTAACTTTCTTCTCTACGTCCAGGTGGAAACTGTTTGTGTAGTACCCTTTATCAGTCACGCCTTCAATAACACCAAACTCTTTAGAGTCCAATGCACAGAATCGCGTACAAAGGTTTTCTGAAGGTGTGCTGTACAAGCTGTACCCAAACCCAGTTTCTTCTTTCCAAGTGTCTACAGCCTCTTTTAGGCGCTTCACGATGGCAATCCCCTTCTCTCTTAGGAACTCACTATCGTAAATATGCTCATCTTGACCATAAAGTGCATTAATTGCTTCATGGATACCAATGTATCCCATTGAAATTGAGGCTCTGCCGTTCTTGAAAATTTCAAACACATTATCATCTGGGTTCAGACGAACACCTAAAGCTCCTTCGGTGTAAAGGATTGGTGCAACCTTAGCCTTGATATTACGTAAACGGTCAATTCGAGTCTCAAGCGCTTTGCGAACAATTTGGATTCTTTGATCAAGAATCTCAAAGAACTTTGATTCATCCCCTTTTGCCTCAATAGCAATACGAGGAAGGTTCAAGCTAACAACACCAAGATTGTTTCTACCTTCATGAACTTCATTGCCATTTTCATCTAAGTATAAGCCAAGGAAACTACGGCATCCCATAGGTGCTTTGAATGAGCCAGTTACTTCGACAACCTTGTCATAGTTAAGAATATCTGGGTACATTCTTTTAGACGCGCACTCTAGAGCTAACTGCTTAATATCGTAGTTTGGGTCGCCTTTCTTGTGATTAACCCCATTTCTAATAGTAAAGAGAAGCTTAGGAAAAACAGCGGTCTTTTTACTTTTACCCAATCCCTTGATTCTATTTAATAAAATTGCTTTCTGGATTAGTCTTGACTCCCATGACAACCCAAGACCAAAGTTCACAGATAAAAATGGCGTCTGCCCATTACTTGAGAAAAGCGTATTAATTTCATACTCTAGGGACTGAAATGCATCATAAACCTCTTTTTCTGTACGATTTATAGCAAAACCCGTTACGTCATCTATGTTCCACTCTCTCGCAATTTCAATATTCTTCTGATAACTGCAAGTCACATATGGCGCAAGAATCTCATCTAATCGGTTTAGAGTGGTGCCTCCATAAGTATGACTAGCAACCTGCGCAACGATCTGAGCAGTAACAGCAGTTGCCGTGTGGATTGATTTAGGAGTTTCGATCTCAGCATTACCCATTCTGAACCCATTTGTCAGCATGTTTTCTAGATCAACAATCATGCAGTTAAACATAGGGAAGAATGGCGAGTAATCGAGGTCATGATAGTGAATTTCCCCAAGCTCGTGAGCAAGAACTATATCTCTAGGAAGCATGTGATTTTTAGCGTAATGCTTAGAGATAATGCCAGCTAAAAGATCTCTCTGAGTAGGTATTACCTTACCGTCTTTGTTAGCGTTTTCGTTTAAGATGTCATTGTTAGTCATCGTGGTTAAGCCAACGATATCCTTGTACAGAGCAGTATTTTTATCGCGCTCGATATCACGCTCATGACGGTAATCCATGTATGCGATAGCTGTCTCTGGGAAGTGTCTTGAGAGTATTTTTTCCACCAGCTTTTGAATCTCATTGATATGTAGATTGGTTGAGTCAGAGTTGGTTATGACCTCAAACACTTCATTAGCTATGATTTCAGCCTTGTCATTCATTTCATCGGGAGCGACTTCCTTGGTAGCCTGGAAAGCCTTAATCACTGCATTTACAATGCGACACAAATTAAACGGAACAATATTCCCGTCACGTTTAGTAACATGGAGAACTTTATCGGACATTTCTAAAACCTTTATTAATTAATTTATTTTTTCAATTAAAAATTATACCACTCGGGTACGGTATCAATTTTGATTTAGCTCAATTTTGCTATAGCGATATGACTTTACTTTGAGTCCAACTTGTGTATTATGAGAACATTATTTATATAGGAAGATATGCAATGTTTTACAGTTTCGGTCATCCAAAATCATTACTGAATCCCTATCTGCCAGCATCCTCTATGAAGCGAATTTTCAGCTTTCTGAGTGAAAACGGTGTTCAAGTAGACCGTGCTGAAGATATTACATTTCAACACCTTAAAGGTTTTGATGTAGAAACCATTACCTCATTAATCAAAGGAAAGGGTGTTCAGAAAGATATTGTTTGTGATTTTGAAGGTGCTTTCGAAGATTTTCTATTGTGGGATAACCAACCTGGTCAGCGAATCGAATTCGATAAGCAGAAAATGTCTAATCTTAAAAACGTTATGACACTTCAGGACTACCGACAAAAGGAAGAGGAAGATAAAGAGACGGAGGGTACTTACGTGCTTCTCATGAACAAGCATAAAAGTGCCATTGCTCATATTTTGAAATCTTCAGATCATCCATTATCGAATGAAATTCTGGAGCTATGGAAAGA
The DNA here is from genome assembly GCF_033339635.1 of Vibrio sp. 2092. Taxonomy (NCBI): domain Bacteria; kingdom Pseudomonadati; phylum Pseudomonadota; class Gammaproteobacteria; order Vibrionales; family Vibrionaceae; genus Vibrio; species Vibrio sp. 2092. Next base: position 111,885 of record NZ_JAWOUY010000011.1, read on the forward strand.
AGACATTCACTCTTCTGGATCGACTTTAATCGGAAAGGCACCATTTATTGAATGGGAAGAGTCTGAAGGTGGATACTCGATTTCTACTCCAAACTCACGTCACAGCCCTTATGTGGACGTTTATCACCGCTGGGATTCAGTGGTTCTCAACCAAAAGGTCTCTATCATCCAAGTAGAACATGACAAGAGCTGCTTAGAGTGCGAGTTCCATATCTACCTAAATTTAGATGAGTCACCAGAATTATTGCTAGTTGGAGACTATGACTTCTCTCTAATGAACTCTTTAATTATTAAAAAGCTTCAGTCGAGAATGCCTGTAGAGGAACGCTTTGCTGTACACCCAGACAACACGAAGCTGTTCAGCACAAAGAACCTAGACGCTATTGAGAACATGTCCACCCTTTAGGGTGGATTTGCATTTGGGTATAACTACTTTTGAATGTTCTGGATCTTGAGAAGTCTTTCTAGGCAGGATTGATGGTACTCATAGTCAATAAGCTTTTCATCCTCACTATTAAATAAAAGAACTATGGATAATCCAGACCAAACTAAAATCATGGCAAAGGTAAAAAGGCATTTTTCGAATGATTCTAGCCAGTTGTACTCATAGAACCCGCAAATCACCCATGCCATTGTTAGAACGATAAATGCTTTAGTACCGTTCATCAGTCTAAGCTTGAAGTCAATATCCTTCTTGATATTGTCCATCTTTGATCTGTGTTTAGCAATTTCGTGTTGCATGATTTTTATTTCTCAATTCATTCTGATTTTATTACAATTTTCATATCGCTTTTCTGTTTAGCCCTTTCAAACTCTACCCATTCAAGGTTCAGTGTTTTACTCGTGGAGCAATTCATTTCTTCCGAAAATCTCTTGCAAGCGCCCTCATACGTTTGACCGCGATTGTGGCTAAGACTCCAATCCCCATCTTTTACACACTCCAAGGTCATCTCTTTAACCTTTACATCATCACATACCTTGCTTGTAATGTATTTATCTGGAGTATCCTGCGTATTGCAACCAGTCAAAAGCAATAAAATTGACGTGACAGCTAATTTTTTCATTAATTTATTCCGCATTTTTTGTGATTTTATTACTGAACATTGTTATTAATGTTATTCATTGTACAGAAGTTGTCGTACTCAGTGATTCTTTCTTCAAGCATATGTCTCCATCGTCTTTGCTTTTTATTGAGAGTAGAGTCAAATAAATAAAAAAACAGTGATGAAAACGGAACGCCAATGAATATAGTTACCATTGATGCCACTCTGGTATCACCAATCAATAGAAAAGGTGTTAGGGAGATATTCAGAACAAATGGAATAGCGATGTAGAAGAAGAAATTATCATATAAAACATACATTCTTATGGTTCTACCTAGTTTTACTATTTCTTTTTCAAATTCTTTAGCTGCTTTCTCACTCTCTTTCTGTTTAGACAGATTTCTTTCTCTATCTGATATAACTCTTTTCATTTACACGCTCAACATTTTCTCAGCTTTGTAATTTTGGGCTTCAGTAATGTATTCCCAGATGTCCTCAATGACATCAGGTCTATCTTCAGAGAGTAATGATAGTCGATGAGTAAGCTCATCTTTAGTGAAACCATGCACTCGCACTAAACCGCCAAATGCCTCTTCTAAGAATCCTGAAGATAATCCGCTAGTGTTCAACTTCACAGTGATAGCAGAATCATCCTCATTTAACATTGGAACTAAATGATCTTCTCGTAGTGCTTCACCTGACTTTTCACTGTCTGTTCTGTAGCGACCAAAAACCATAGAGCCATATAATACTTGTAAATCAATTGTTTTCATTTTAAGATCCATTTCGTTTTTATATGCGTTATTATATCTAAGTAATGATTGCAGTAAACATAAAATTAATCAATAAAGAAATTCAAGGAATTAATGATGAAAATAAAAATGCTAAGTGCCATTGCAGCTATAGTGACTCTGGCTGGATGTAGTGGTAATAGTGGTTATGACGTAGTAACGACTTATCAGATCGGTGATACGGACATTTGTGTAAACTACAAGCGAACAATCGACTTTGAAAATGATTTCTTTGAGGTTGTAAGCCGATCATACTCTTGTGAAAAAATTCTTTCTGAGGGTGTGATTACTTATACTACTTTCAATGGAAACATTGCAAAAGCCAACTCGCCAATTTACCCTCTTTCTAACGATAAGAACAAGATTCTGATTGATGGAAAGATTACTCATACCATTGTAGAAACGGTAACAAATGAAATTGAGACCGACCAGCTTACTGTTCCTGAACCTGGTAGCTCACTGGATGGGTTTAAGTCAGAGACTAATTATACTTATATCAAAAAATTAACTAAAACCACTGACTACGATTTCTATCAAAATCCAGAGGGTACGTTTTACGACTTTGCCGATCAAAAGTGCTACGCAATTAGCGGTATGGTTTCTATGAACATACCTTGCCCAAAACTATAAAATACATGACTTAAGTGATGGCTCAGTGTATAATTGAGCCATTGTTTTTTATGTTAATATTTTTATGGTTTTTGACGCTATTGGTAATCCATCTACATTTATAGATATGTATTGGAACTGGAAAATTCCAGTAGATATCGAGGGCATTTCCCATAACCTCGGTCTTTCAGTTGTGTGCGATAATGAGCTTAATTCTGAATTGGAAGCTAAGATTAATAGTGCAAATTCAAAGAGCGGGTTTAAAAGGTATGATTTGCATCTTAGACCTTCCATCTCAGACGAGCAAAAACGTTACATGATTGCTCATGTTATTGCTTATATCAGTATGCATCATCACTCTATCCATGAGGGGGATGCAAACTTCTTTACCATTGAGGACTTCTCTTTGGATTCAAAATCGTGGTCTATCAGAAGATGCCAACAACTTGCTTTGGAGTACATCATTCCAAAAGAAGCGGTTGATTATTTGATTCTTAAAGAGAGAATCACCGATTTGTCAGTTCTAGCAAACAAACTCGGTGTCTCTGAGAATGCTGTTTATGAAAGGCTAACCCAATTGAAGTGGTTAACCGTGAGTGCGGCTTAAGCTTTTCGACGGTTTTTGAAAAATTCACTGAGAGCTTTCTTTGACTCTTCTTTAGACAGACCTTTTAGGGAAAGGCTTCCATTGTTTTCTCTAGCAATATCACCAAGCAAGATTAATTTTTGGATGAGTTCTGCATTTTTTGGTTTATTCATCGTAATTTTCCTTAATGAACATCAAATTAAAGTAACAAAATGCATACAATTAATCAATATAATTTCAAGTGATGTACAAAATATGGTTTTTTATTGTATAATCAAAAAAATATTAAATAGGTTTTGTTTATGAAATTTGAGTTGATCGATGGTGATAAGACATCTGTAGTTGAATATGATTCCATCGAAGAAATTTTAGAGAATGATGGATTCAATATTTCTTTGGTTCCTGCCAGACCAATGATCGGTGAAAAGTTGGTTTTTCCTGTTGATACTGATGCGGTTATTCAGTTGCTTTCTCACGTCAGAAATAGCTACAGAATCACAGATGAAGAAGTTGGTATTTTAAAGGATTCCTTTGGAGTAAGTCAGCTAGAAATCGGTGCCATGAGTTTGCACAATGCAATGTGTTCTGATCTTGGTAAGAAGCCACAGTATTATGATGTTAATGGTAAACGCTTCTTTATTGGTGAAAGCGTCCGTGATATTGAGGAATCGTACAAAACATCAATCGGTTTCACGCTAAACCCTCAGGACGGTGTTGTATTAACACGAGACGGTGTTGATATCTTATCAATTGAAGGGAATCTAGTATATTGCGATAACAAATGCGAAGCTGAGTCAATCGCAGATTTTGCCTCAAGAAAGCTTGTCAAATCATCAATGATCTTGGTTAATGCTGTTGAGTCAATTGTTCATGATTTAGATGATCGAGATGGAGATGTCTGTACACATCACTCTATTGATGAGCTATTTGTTGTCTCTGATGTCGAGACAATTAGAAAGATTGAGGCTGAACTTAGCGAACTAACACAAAAGCTAAGACAGGAAGCTTATAAGAGCGGTGTATTTGATTACTCAGACTATACGGGAGATGTTGTTGGATTAAGAAATGATAAAGAACATCCTTTATTGTTTTCCACCGACAACTTCAATAGTAGGGTAGATTCTTCTGCTGTTATCTCTCACACCATGTTGACTCGGGACAAAGGTGAACATGTGAGTCTTATCACTTTAGATAATCGAACAATGAACGCTGCTGGCGCTATGTCTAAAGAAGGTGTTTATGCAAAAGTAAGGAATTGGAAGTCTGGTGATGAGACTGAAGCTTTCTTAAAGGCAGGCTCAACCTATAGAATTGATAATTTGGAAAAGGTAGAACTTAAAGATTTTGTTCATATAAAAGATATTAACAGTTCTGACTTTGATATGGATATTCCATTTTAAGCTAGCTAAACCTTGTACGATTTACTAATAAATATCGCGCTATCTTTCGGGTAGCGCTTAAAATTAATTATGAATATAAAAATCACGTTTTTGATAATGGCTATGGCTGTATCATTAAAAGCAATCGCCTTACCAACAGAATTTAGTGAGAAAGATAAAAACCTAAGCGTTTTGGATAAGGCTGTATTGGTAAACAATCATTACAACCAATTTTCATTCGAGCTTGAACCTGGTGAATCCGATGTATGGAAAACACCTGCTGAGTTTTCAAGAGATAAATCTGGCGATTCGGAAGACTTCGTAATTTCAAAGTTTTTTGCATTAAGTGAGCTTGGCGTGAAAAGGTCTCACATGAAACTTGCTTACGTCAATATGCAAAGTTTTAACGATCCGCACATGGTGTTGCTTGTATTTGACAGCAAATCGGACAAGCGTTACGTCCTAGATAACCTTGATAGCGAAGTAAAAGAGTATAAAGAAAGGATGGATCTTAGTCTTATTTATAGTTTCGATGACAAGTACATCTGGACTAACGATGGGTTTTCTGGAGAAGCAAAACAAATTCCAAAATGGGTGGATTTATTGAGAAAGGTTGAGTAGTGGCATACTGCCACTACAATTTGGAGTTAAACAATGCAATGAAAGCCTTGAGAGAGGGCGAGTAACCTGTCAATACTATACTTGGGGTTTACCTCGTCTTTACCATAAAGAACACTTTTACCTAAATTCGTAACGCTAACCTGTCCATGCTCTAGTCGAATTTCATAAACATCACCGATCTCTGCAAAATCTGATTTGATGCATCCAATGAAAATTAACTGTTTACAAGCTTCTTTAACGTAAAATCGCCCGACCATTGAGTTTGAAACAATCTCAGGATTATCTTTGGCAATGCAGTGCCTACCAAGCGAACTCCCTAGTAATTTATCGACAGAGCCATTATCAGAATCATCACCATAAATTGCGCTTACTCCGAGAGATTCAGCGGTAGTTGAGCCTAGTGAGTGACTGATTTCAATTACCTCGCCACCTTCAAATACGCCTTGATACATAGGCGCTCCAACTATAATACTCATACCATTTGGAGATGACTGAGCAACATAGAATCGACCAAGCTTTGCAAGGTGGAAATCATTTGGTAATTTCATAAATTTCCTTATGTTTTGGTATTCAAGGCTTTTTGCGCAAAGCCAAAGAACACAGCGCAAGCAATCTCTTTATCGCTAGTATTCGATTTTCTTTGACTAGGCAGTTTCTTTCTCTGCTTTTTCATGATCAGACAGCGCCTTCAGCAACAGATTTTTTGTCTTGTTCTGCTTTTAAACGATATAGAGGCTTAATCATTTTTGTCGCTTCATTGATGATTTGGTTGCTCTCAATAATTTTACCTGAGACTACCTGCTCACAGTAGTTAATTACAGCCTCGTAAGTCCCCACAAGCTCAGTATTGGAACGAATACAGGCAGGAACAAGGGTGAATGTTAGATAGTGTTCACCTAAGTCCAAATCCTTTCTTGGCTTACATTGTTCAGCCCAACGATCCATGATTGAGCAAACTAAAAGCTTATCAGATTCAATCTGCTCTTTATGCGCCTGTTGATTGGCGTACTGAGCTTGCTTTTGAGGATTCCCAAACTTCTTTTTGATTTTTTGCTTCTTAGCCATTAGTAAACTCTTTATTAAATTGGATTGGATTCTTTAATTGTTATTACTATACACAAATAAATATTTGGGTCAATATTTCAATACTAAAAAGGCGCTCACCGAGCGCCATTCAATTAATAATCCCAAGATTTCGCGCTATCTAAAAAACGGCGCTCCTGCATAGTTAACTTATCGTTTTTACGGAAACTATGACGACGAGGATTTCCACAGCCAAAGCAGCTACAAACTGCCAAGTGGTCTTTTACCCTACTAGCGGATAGCTTTGCCGCTTTAATCGCTTCCTCTTTACCTTCTGTGCATGAAGGTAGATACCAGGTTCCGTATAACTTTTTAAATGCTTTATCTTTCATGCGATTTGCATGATGGATACGTAAACTTGCTTTCTTGTTTTTATGTAACATAGTGATTTCCTCTAACGCCAACACCACCGTGGTGCTGGCTATCTTCGGTTAATCACCTCACGATAAGATTTAGTCATATTACCTCTCAAATCAGTATGCATTCATTGCTTTGTGTTTTGAGTATCCGCTCTTCTCACGCTTCTTTCGATCAACGAAAACATGAGAAAGGTTGAAAGTTCTAGCGTGTTTTGCAACAGAATTGCAAACCTTGGCGCTATTTTTACTTTTAGCCATTTCTATTCCTCATAAGGATTAAAATTGTTAAGGGTCAGTTTTGATTGATCAAGAAACATGGCAGTGCCAATGTCACCAGTATTCATAGTCATAAAGCTGTGAGCTTTACACTTTGGACAGTCGGAACCGAGCTTGTGCTTGTCCCAAATAATAGTGCATCTGGGGCATAGTCGATTATGTTGAATTGTATTTTCATCATTCATGGATTCTTATTATACATAGTAAAAAAATCAAAGCAACAAAAATAATTTAATTAACGGCACTTTATTTACTTTTGATATGAAGACTGTATTATTAAAAACAAAGGAGAGGTTATGAAAACAGAAATTCTAAAGCAAGACTTCATTATGCTTGAGGGTGAAAATGTGTGTAAAGGTGATCCTGGTTACATTGAGCCAAGTAATGGAACCTTTAGTCTGCAAAGGAACTACCCTATTGAAAGACTGATTCATTTAATGGATAACTTGGAAGACTGGAAGATCTGGTTTAATGATGAGGTAAAGGACTTATCTGATATCAGAGGCGAAGACTACTTCGAAGATATGCTCAAAAACCCAATCAGAGAGCCTGTGTACATTTCTGAGATTGATGGGAAAGCTTATATCTGGGATGGTTGGCATAGAGTGGCAGCGTCAATCAAAGCAGGAAGGTTAACGCTACCAGCAACGGTAATGAAACATTGACAGTTCTCACCTATGGTGAGTTTATTTTGCTTCAGGGGCATAGCACTGTATGTAGCCAGCATTTCCATGAAGTGATTCCGAGTATGCAGACAACGCTTCTTGAAGTGTGCCTTTGGCTACATCAATAGAATGAGTCCATTCATTGCCAATCATGAAATACCTGATCATCGCATATGATTCTTGAGCATCTTTGAATACAACAGATACGGAGTCATCTTCAACAGATGTTTCTAAGATGGAATTAAGTTCGTTTTCCGTTCTTTCTCTAAGTTCTTTCAGGGCATTACTGAACTTCATTTCTATAATCATAAGACTTTCCTTTTTTATTATTTATTGCTCAATTATTGTACCAATAAATAAAAGGAAAGTCTCTTGATATTAAGCTTTAGCCTTATATAAATGATGCTCAAGATCTTTCAGGTACACGGCACGGTATGGAGACCATGTATAGCCTCTTTTCTCTAAATAATTAACTAAATCATGATTGTGAATGCATTCGAATTCAACTCCAGCATATTCAGAAAGGTTGCTTTCTACATAATCCAGGAAGCCAGTCATAATCCCCTTTCCTCTCATATGTTCACTAAGCTCAATGCTTGAAATGCAGAAGCAATGCGGCAGGGTAGGATGTAATAGCTTTCTTACATAAATGGAACCGTTATCGCTTCGCAGATATTTGTTTCTAAGTCCAAGTTGAGATGCTAATGATTCTTTTACGAATGAGTCATATTCTTTGATGAGAGTGTCTAGTTCTCTCTGAGATTCTTTATCCACTTACTTTACCTCAGTTAAGTTTCTTTGCTTCCGCATACATCATTGGCGGTTTCACTTCTGAATTACACGAATTGCAACATGATGCGCCATCTTCATGCACAGTGGCGGTTGTATCTTGCTTACAATATGGACAGCTAAAATCCATGATGACAAAATTGGGATCTTCGAAAAAACGCATGTTAATCTCCTAAGTGTCTTTAGATACTAGCATTTTTCCAATAAAACAAAAGCACCAGAACATGATTCTGATGCCTGTGTAACACAGGGGGTAAACCCCCTGATTATTCAATTGTTATGCTTTCTTGTTCAAGTAGCTCTTCAAGCTCTTCTTGACTTACTTTTCGGTAAGGTATTCCAAGCGTTTTCGCAGAGATTGCTAGGTGAGAAAGCTCATGACCAAATACAGAAATTATACCGCTAAATCGGTCTAGTTGTTTAACCCAATCAGAAGGGATTTCATCACCGATCAGAATTCGTTTCATCTCATCATCTGGGAGGCTTTTGTTCATGCTATTCCAAGGTTTGCCATGTATAGAACCTGAGACAATAATGCTATCTGTATTGTGCTGAGTTAAGGGATTATCCATTCTTCTTGAGTCAATAAGGGCTTCAGGATTAGATCCGTCCAACAATGTTTTAATTGATAAATTTTCAGGGATCATATCTGCGTTAATTGATGTTTTGATATGGAAATTTATTAAGTACGTGTTTAAAACAATTAGAGAATGGATGCCTTCTCGTACACAGTCTTCTTTCTTTGTTCTACAGTCGGTTAGTAGCTTATACCCATCGACCTCAAGCTCTGAGTTAGATGCTGCGGCAATTTCGAAATCACTTAGTGATACTGGTCGCTCTATTGTGTAACGGCAAAGTGATGCCTTGTACAGTGACTTGTAGATGTCAATGCACTCCTTTAACCGCTCAAGACTCCAAGATGGTGATGTTAAGCCAGAATTAAGCTCCTTACTTTCCACAAGTAATTCTTCAATTTTACCTTTCAGATTGTCGTACCCTTTTTCAGTAAAGACCAGTTTTGTAAGCTTTGGCTTTTTCTTAGAGTACAAAAATCCATCGATATATATGAAGTTTCCTTTCGTAGCCAGTTCGATCACTTCACCTGTTAGTGGTGAGCATTTGGCTAAATACGCCTCCCCTAGCTCATAATCATCGATACTTAATGGGAATAACTTGTTAACGCCATCCCTCTTGAGAATCCTAATTTGAAATAGTCGAAGCTCTTTGTCAGATAAACCAAATTCGATGGACACAGGTGCATTAAATGCCTTTTCGACACTAAATATGACATCACGTATCCGCTTCTCAAAGGCTTCTGAGTAATTTGATTTACTTCTGCTTATGATTCCACTAATAACGCCCTTTCGCCCTTCTGTGGCTGATTCAGGCTTTCCTAGCGCATAGTAAATCCCTTTCCCGTTAGACGAAATAGAACTCGAAACACCAGTTAGTTCGAATTCCTCATATTTTTGTATGTAGGCATGAGAACAGCCGTAGTCCGATAGCAACTTCAATTTATCGTAAGCATCATGAATGGAATTGCAAATGTAGGATTCGTAGAAGCCTCCTAGCTCTTGCTCCTTAGACTTTGAAGAGCAACTGCGAACGATCAGAACAGTGTTCTTTGGAAGCTTTCTAGATACCTCTTTCCAGCCTTTTTCTCCAATCGAAGTGTCTATTAGATATCCGTCTTGTTTTTTGTATTGATTCAGAATCTTCCATTTATCAGGGTAAGTAAACTTACTGAGAAGTAGCGCTTTATTTGTATAGCCAAGTCTCTCGGCATTACATGTTTTAATATACATGTAAAAGTACGGCATCTGCGTAGCTAGAGCCGCAATTTCACCCCCTAATAAAAATGAAGTCATAGGTTGTGGTATTCCATCCATATAACCAAATATATATAACCCAATCATTAGTGTGATGATTCCATAAGCAATCATCTTTCTTTTAGGGAATGAGATTAGGGATTGGATTGAAACCAGTGCTAAGAAAATCAGAACATAGACTTTTGAACCTTCTCTCTGTAGTTGACTCATCGTAGAGTGGCTGATTATTCCGTAATAACTGATCAAGTCATCAAGGTAAAAATAAGCCAGGATGATAAAGACTGGGATGGTCAAAGCGGTCAAAAGTACAAATGGGTTCTGCCTAGTCTGAAAATAATATGAGTTGTACACTAGTGATTGTAATGGGAAGCAAAAGAGACGCAAAACAACACCTGCCGCGAAGAAGCAAGAAAACCAACCAAGGCTTTTAATAACACTTGATATTTCACTTGTAACGTCTGCTACTGACCAGTGATTGTCACGATATTCTTGAAGTGAAGTGTTATAGGTATACTCTCTACCAATTTGGTGTCTTATCTCTTCGATTGAAAATCTTTCAAACATGGGAAGTTCGCCAATGTACTGGTGTCCAGAATTGGTTAGTACATACCCTGCTGTAATCGCCAAACCTGCTGTTTCCTGGTTGCTACTTAAAGCCACATAAAGGTAATCTTTTGGTATCGATTTAAGCTCTTCAAAAAATGCTTCCCTTCCAATATCACGGTATGACAGAGTGATCATCATATCTTTGGGTATGTTGTCCATACACAGAGGTTGCGCGAGACATAGAAATCTTACTTTGTCAGTTTCCTTTACTAGCTGAGTTATTTTAAAGGGATCGGCTACCCTCTGGTTATAGTAGTCAGGGGTAAGATTTCCACCTTCTTCAAAGTGTCGCTTCAATCCGCCTTGATAAAAGCTAAAATCACTCACTCCCGCATCTGCAAGAATATTGTTCATTGTTCTATATGTGTTGTCATAGTAATCGACAAATACTGCATTTTTGCCATCAAAAAGCTCTTTGATTTTCCAGTTTGGCAAAAGAAGCAAATCAGTAAGAGTGGTGATTTTTGCGTTGTAGACCGTATGGGTTTGACGAATATTGCCAGCACTTCTAAGGTCATACAAATTCATGTCAAAGATGCTTGAATCGGTGGCATACGGTATTGGTCTTGAAGAACTAAGGTTATTGAAGTGGCTTAGGATATCTGATTCTTTAATGATGCTAACTTTAAAGCCCGTTCTTTCGTAAACTTCTCTAGCGGCTCGTACACGGTCACTGAAGAAACCACCAGCGAAGATAGCGTTACCATTGATTGAGCTAACATAGGCAGCTAAATCGGAATATGCTTCCCTTTCGAATGAGGTAACAATGTGAGGTTGAAATGATACTGAACTTTCTTTGAAATCAATGTAAACAATCTCAGGAGAGTTTTCTTTTGGTAATTTCTTGTAATCAGTTATAGATATGACAGTATCACTAATGTTTTGAGATTCATAAAACTCAACATCTTCACGCAAAACTGGAGATTTAATGGACGATTCACGCTTCATCACATCCTTGTTTAGCTGGCTATCTGGTCTGGACTGCCTGACAATATCAAGCTCACTTTTCCTTAATGAAGTTTGATGATCAATAAAGTAAAAGGAACCAAGTAGCGAAACTGTAAGAAGGATGATTGCTGAGATCAGAGAGGTTGACGTTTTAGATTTTCTTAAGGAAGGAAAAATCCCTGCAATAACAGAACCTGTTACCCCGATAAGTGTAGAGAGCGCACTAACACCATCAACAAGTGGAAAGGCTAATGCTGGCATTGAAAAGGTTATTATGAAAAACGCAAATAATATCCGCCGTATCTTATTTATTTTCATTGTTAAATTTTCATTGGCTAAAATAGATAGTCAGAACAATGTTCTGACTATATGCTTACAGAGAATCACCACGGGTAGTTAATCGGGGCTTCGACATTAGATCTTTCATTGCCTGTGTCGGTGCTGGTGGATTCTCAAGGATGTTCGTTAACTTATCGAATGACTTATCACTAAGAACAGTGACATTTTCTTTAGAATTCATTGACGAAGTTGAATCATCCGTTTTTGGTTTAGGTTTTCCAAACGGGAAGCTCATAAAATTTACCCTTTAATTAATTCAATAAAAAACATTCTATGTAAAAAATAATCACTGTCAATATGCATAGCAATATCAATATAAAAGCCAGCTATTAGCTGGCTTTATGAGTGCTAGTTGGTTAGTTTGAAGTTTCAGACTCAAACTTATGCTTGATGACAGAGTAATCATACATATTGTCTTTTACAGCGCCAATTTTGTATGCGATTTCGCCAGCTAAGCGATTAAGCATACCTTTAAACTCTTTCTCTTTGCCTGTGATGTAGTCAATCAAAGCAGCTTTGTTGTAGTTGTTCATGTTTGCAAGACCGAATGTGTCTTCAACCCACTTGGCAGCTTTTTCATTTGAACCAATCGTATCTTCGATACGCTCATTTTTTTCTTGAGCAATCTTTTTGCGCTTCTCTTGGTTCTCAGCGTCTTTCAGTTCTTTTTTGGTTAGTTGCTTTGGAACGCAATCAGAAACCATTTCAGACAAATCACCATCACGCAGACGGAAGTTTGAGGAAGTAATAAGCAAGCCCGAACCTTGACGCTTAACGCTTAAGCTCGGTTCTTCTTTCTCAATCAGTGCTTGAATTTCATTGAGTTCCGAGTCAGTTAGCTTTTTACCAACAGTAGGTAGTAGCTTTAAAGAGTTCAGTGCTGATTGTCGCAAGTAATAAGAAAATTCTTTCATGGTGCTTTCCTTCTTAATTTGTTGTTATTAATTATACATAAGTTGAATAACAAGTCAATAGATTGAGAGTGAAAAAGCATTCCTATGACATTATCCAAACGGCTTTATATGTGAGGAAAGTGCTTGGATAAGTCATTGAGAAATAGATTTATAGATTAATGGATAGCTCTACAGGGCAGAAATCATCATCAAGATCACATTGCTCTCTTAGGTTAGTTAAAGCATCTTCAATGCTTTTTCCACTAGCGTAAGCTCCGCCCATTGAGTGGTCTTCCATTTCCCAAATATCACCATCGAAAGTAGCAGATACAGAATCCCAATAGTTCCCTTGCTTTGTGTCAAAACAGACATTTAAAGGAGCGCAGGGATTGTATTCAGAGCTTTCCACAAAACTAATTGCTTCTTCTTTGGTTGCAAAAAGACCGTCACCATCAGGTGCCAGTCGGTAGTTTGTATTGAAAATAAACTCAATAAGCTGTTTTGCTGCCGATACGCTTAATTGTTTTTCCATGATAATTAATTTCTGCCTTGTCACTCGTTAATTAAGATAAATCAAAGAGAGCCATTAAAGTACTAATTGATGGTTTCCCTTCTCTTTTGCACTCGTCATCCAGCTTTTCAAAGATATCGGCTTTGTTTTCGATTTTCTTTTCTGGAAAGAGTCTGTAAATATCCATTCTTATGATAATGTTTCCGATATCATTACCAAATTTGTCAAAAACCCAACTTGGAGAGCAATAGTTTAATAAATAATTTTGCACTTCCGCTGGTGTGCGAATGCGCATGATGAAGTCGATATCAATCGTCAGTGTTTGAGCTTTCTCATTCCAGGTTCGGTCTACAACTTTCATCAGGAAGTTGTCAAAAGGATACTGGTCAAATAGCCCTTCGGTTTCAATTTTATCGCCAATCATATAGCGATCATGATCTCGTTTTGCTTGAGAATTTAGCTCAAGACTTCGGATGTACACGCAAGTTTTTGACATGCTTTTTCCTTAAATAGACAAATGTCGCTCAATGAATGTTTTGCAGATCTTGCTGTTATCTGAAATTACCCATTCAAGATAAAAATCAAAATTGAGCTTAAGGAATTTGATTAAGTTCTCACGCTCTTTAATCGCTTGATTGTGCGGAAGAAGATATTCTAGTTGAGTTCTAGCTTTTTCAACGATCTCATCATCAAAAGAAAATGTAAGATCGGCACCTTCAAAATCTTCTGGTGTATTAAGAGAATCCACCTGACCAAAGAAAACATCCAGCTCTTCTTTTGACATAAGTAAGGGCTTCGTAAAGCTTCTAACTTGAGTATGCAAAAAGAATACTGCTCGTAGCAACTCAGGGTATTGCGTTAAATACCATACAAACTGAGGATAAGTTGCTTGCTTTAGCTGCTCATTGAGCTTTCCAAGCATTCTGTGTGCAATGGTTAGTGTCTCTTCATGAATCGTAACACCATTCTCAGGACATGAGTTCAGCCAAAGAGCCTCATTTACCCTTGCTTGATACATATCAGGGGTAATTTCATATTTTTGATAAACGCCTGTCATTTTGTAGGCTAATTTTTCATTAAATAAATCTCTAGCGTAAGTGTCTGAGATAGAATCAGTCTTACTCGAAAGATTTCCCTGCTTATATTCAAAATATAGGGAAGGAATTTCAACCAGCATTTCTTCAAGATCGGCGCGAAGTGTAGGATAAAATTTGTATAATGGATGGCTTTGTAAAGCCATGCTAACAAAATCATCTAGCATCTGATCAGTAATCAAGAACTCTACATCGTCAAATACTTCAGAACCCAAATCTTGAGGGATAAAATTGTCTTCAAGCAATTCCATCACTGTCTCGGTTGCAGCTAACAAATCATCCTTTTTATTCCGAAGGATGTAAAACTGAGCTGACATAAGCTCTTTTGCAAAGTAGTAATTGCTTTTGGTGATAAAAACAATGTTCTCTAATGTCAGGTCTTGAATGCTCTTATCAATACGAACTTTGTTGTAAATCTTGAAAAAAAACTCAACTGTTTCTTTTTTAATCACAATACTTTTAGTTTTTGCGCTCATGATATGCCTATCTGTAAGTTAAATTCGACAAATGATTTCGTTGATTTCTTCATCAATCAATGAAATGGTGTTGTCAGGGTATGTCTCAGTGTAAGACGATACATATTCTAGTTCTGAATTCTTCTTGAGTGGTGTAAACACCATCAAACACAAACGGTTCATGAAAGTGTTGTCGTTAGAAGCTAGGCAAAAGAATGTCTGCGGGTATTTTTCTGAGATTTTAATAATCTCTTCAGAGTATTCTTTAACTTTCTGATTAAACTGAGCTTCTGGTAGATAAAGGCAACCATCCTCTTCAACTTGCTCTTCTTTATCGAATGGAACATACATTGTTTCAGCTTCTGTCAGTACGCCCAACTCTCCTTTTCTAACAGCAAGGAAAATTGACTCATTGTTACTACCAGTGAAAGCATTTCTTGGGTCGCCAGGCTCCTTATATGGGTGCGATTCGGTGCCAGTGAATTCTCCAAACTTTTCAACAAGACCTGAAAGTAAAGCTTCGTTCTGTGCTAAGTAACTAATAGATGTACATGGGGCATAGAGCCATTCTAGCCATCTAGAAGTTACAATGAGAGGCATATCTTTGTCAGTATCATTAAGAATAAGTGGTACGGTGGTTGTCATATGGTGTCTCCTTTTATTGTTCTCAATTATACATAAATAACTATGGAAGTAAAGTTTGTTGTTTGATACAATGGAATTATCTAAAATTACTAAACGTTTAATATGAGTGAATCAAATTGTGCAAAATGCGGAATAACCTTTGTTGGCAAGGATATTTTCCAAACCTTCTTGGAACGGTACGGTTCTGTATGGAAAGCAGCAAGAACCGCGAGATGCTATGGATGGACAAGAAAAGAGCCTAAGAGTTTCGTAATAAATAGAGTGCTTGTTAAAAGCAAATCTGGCGATGTTCATAGATGCAATAATTGTGGAAATGTGGAGCCTGCGCATTATTGACGAACCATGTGTTATGAATTATGGTTAGTTTGTATGGATAATGGAGTAATATCATGAAAAAACAGGTTTTATTTGCGATTATTTTTGCTATTTCCTCGACTGGTGTTTTAGCTAATGATAATGGATCTGAGAGCAAAGTTGATGTCATTTCCATTCAAGAACCTAAGAGCGTAAGTAAGGTTACACCCGAGCTAATAAAAAGCCTGAACATTCAGGGGGCTAATGTCACTAAAAATATTGCTATGCAACTTAGTAAAAAGTTTGGTGGTAGAGCTAACGCGATAGAGTATGCTGAAGTTGTAGACTCACTTGTTGCAGATAAATACCCTAAGTAAAATTCCAGCGTTGATAGTTCTAAGGGCTGGTTTGCCAGCCTTTATCCATACAAAGAAAAAATTTATACATTAAAAGCAATTAATAAAAGACTCTATTTTTATGAATTCCACCGCATCGAAATTTAGCAAATTCCAAGCTTTTAAAGCTTCGGTAATGAAAGTAACTGATAGCACGAACAAAGAACTTAAAGTAACTTTTTTTTACTCTATTGTTACAGCATCATTGTTCATCATACCTTTGACTTTGTTTACCTTGTGGATTGCAGAGCTTGATTCTAGGGCTGAATTAATAATTGGTCTTATGAGCTTTTGTTTTTGGGTTTTATCAACCGTTAAAATTCATTCAAAAGTGGCGTCTAAAATCATGGAAAGAAATGAAATGCAGTTGAGGGAGATTATTAGTGGTTTCTCAAAGACTGAGCTAGCCTTTTTCTATAATCAAGATATCAATGAAAACTCCATAAATATCTCAGTTTTAGATATGATTCGAGCCTATGTGAGTAACAAACAATTCAGTTAGTAAAAAAGGCTTGATAAGATCAAGCCTTTTTGTTGTGGTTATCTTTTAGAATTATTTAAATAAAACATGGTAGTGACTATCATCAAGAACCCCTGCGCCACAAGCTGCCTCCACTACATCTTGGACATAGAAATAAGCCGTTTTGTCTGTGCTGATACTACAAATTTTTGAGAGTAATTGGCCTTTGTTAATATGGCTATCAACATCAACATTGCTGAAAAATCCAGACTCTCCTGTGTAATCATGTGGTTTGTCTGGCATCAAATAGATCTCTTTATCTTTTAGGTTATTAGATAAAAATTCGCACAGCCATTCTTGTAGTGAGCGACCA
Source organism: Vibrio sp. 2092 (assembly GCF_033339635.1). Taxonomy (NCBI): domain Bacteria; kingdom Pseudomonadati; phylum Pseudomonadota; class Gammaproteobacteria; order Vibrionales; family Vibrionaceae; genus Vibrio; species Vibrio sp. 2092. The sequence continues at coordinate 128,928 of NZ_JAWOUY010000011.1, forward strand.
TCAATACACTTTGGTTGCGAGATCTCAATATTGGTTAGACTCATGATGAATTCCTTAGCGAGATTGAATCTTTTGGCAATGCAAGGAAAGTAACTTGAAAAGATTCTTAAGATACTTACTCTCATCCGTGTATCCGACTAGACTTTCATCATCAATAATTGCCATCATCAAGTAGGCTAGATCAAGAAGGTCGTTTTCAGAGTCTTTAGCAAGCATGTATAGCGCTCGACGGTCTTTTGATAGATTACTTCCTTTATCATGGCTAAGATCCATCAAAATGCTGTGCTTTTTGCTTACCAGTGACTTATGCATTTCTTTCGCAAGCTTAACATTAGCTTTGGAAGTGTCTAGCTTAAAAATATCTCGCAAAGCAAAATCGAGCTTCTTACCTGTTAAAAGCATTGCGATGTGGTACAAAACCTTCTGTTTGTACTTTTCTTTTCTCTTTGTATTGAGTTTATCGAATTCGTGGTTTGATTTTACTTTATTAAGTAAGTCCTCTAGTTTTTTAAACTCTTCGCTACCAAAAGAATCAAAAAATTCATTGAGCATTACTGTTAGCTTTGCGCTTTCATTCTTTAGCTTATCAGTCAGGTGTGTTAGCGAAGTGTTATTGTAATGATCGCTAAGAGCCTTGTAGCCTGAAACGACTTCAACTGTTGAATCTCCAATGCGTAAGTCCATTTGTGAGTCAGTGTACGCATTGTCAAACTTTTTAGAAAGTTGATGTACTTGGTTTTTATGTTCACTGATTGCAAACCGCACACCAGAAACAATTCCGCTTTGCAAAATGATATTGAGCTTTTGGTTAGTTAATTCGATTTCACAACTCATGTTTTCACCTTAACTTAAATACTTTACTTTTAATCTTATGCATATATAATACTTGAAAAGCAATAGCATGTAAAGGTAAGAATATGCTGTTAAATTTAACAGATTTTGGAGTTATCAGTGAATAAATTAGCCCTATTTGGTCACTTGTTGCCAGATATTGACGAGTTGTATCTAGCACTACCAGAAAGCTCACCGTTGAAAGAGAAAATGAAGAAGTACATTGAGCTTCCGACAACTGTGTTGTCGGTTACGGTTTGCTCTGATGGTGATTTCAAGCTTGTAATTCCAGAGCATTTATCAAATGTTTCAGGTGTTATTTTGGTTAATGAATCAGATGAGGAAGATTACAAGTTCGGAATCCCCGTCTACAACTCTTATGATGCACCAGAAGTATTTTTGGACTTCATGAAGCAGGTTGAGATCATTTCCAGTCGCGAGTCTCGTGTTCATCAAGTTCAATTAATGATTCATGGTGCGTATGAAGCGATGAAAGAATCGCTTGAGGTAGAATATTGCTGCGGTAATTTTTCGCTTTATGTAGATTTGTTGAAAGATAAGGAAGTTAAATGAAAACCCAAAAGGTAAAACCAGTACATTTGTTTGCAAGCCAAATCCTTGATTACATTATTGGGGCAACAAACTACGGTATTCATCGAATCGAGGATTCTCAACTGGTTATCGAGGAAGGGACACTAGAGCATTATAATAACTGCGGTCTGTTTTCAGGGTATTCTTTCGATAAAACAGAGCTTTGCGTGTCAATCTATGACCACAACCCTAACCTAACAAAAGAAATCCTGGCTCTTTGCATGAAGCATGATGGTATTGAGGGTCAGCCTGAAACTACATGGATTGAGCAATTTTATGATGAAAACTTCGGTTTTTCATTCTGGATGCTTGATAATGATAAGAGCATTGAAGAGCTTGAAGATGAATCTATTCGCAAGGCTCGAACGATTCAATGTATGTTGTTCTATGTATTCTTTATTCTTAAAGATTGCATTATGAATACAGACTTCGAGTTTACAGAGTCATTCAAGAAAAACGGTTGGACATTTGTTGATGGTAAATCAACCTACTATAAAATGCAGCGATATGTACTAACGCCTGATTACGTAGCTGATTATGTGATTGAAAAGACTCAACAGTGGTTGTCAAACTCTTACGGTTCAGCAGGAGCTTTTAGTAGTGTTACCTCTACAGCTAAAGCCGCATATTCTGAGGCTGTGGCAAATACGTATGGATTCTCACGTTACGAAGTAACATCTGTTAAGCTAGACCTATCTGAATACACTCTGGAGGATTTTGTATGAGCAATAAAGAGGTGAATAGTGGTCAGTCCTACTGCCCGACTCTTAAGCTGGATGTTCAGGAGTACCTAGATGATCCCCTATTTCTCGCAACAGGTAGTTCCTGGCGACGAATTCTTCATCAAAGCGGTAAGGGCGCTGTAGTTCCTTGTAATCATCATATGGATAATCATGTCGATCTAGATGCCGATCACAAGCTTCTACAGCTTATGTCAGCCTCACCAGAGCTTTTCGAGTCAACAGCTATGCTTTTAAAAGTTGTTGAGAGGTTAATCCAGAATAAGCCCGTTAAGTGTCTGGATGAGACGATCTCATTTGCTCAAAAAGCAATTGAAAAGGCACAAGAAAGAACTTAGGTAGAATGATATGGATGGAGCGGCTTGATATTAAAGCCGCTTTTTTATTTATCTTATTAAATGCCAATTAACTGCTAAAAATCTTTCTCTTCACTTCTTTCTGACAAAAATCGAAAAATGATAGTGGTGAACTCAAAGTGAATATTTTATCTGACGGCTCTAAGGCGCGTAACTCACCAAACATATTTCTCTCAGCCATCCCCTTCTCTACCAGTCGTTCACATTCATCCTCAATAAACTCAATCGATACCTTAGCGTCTTTTGCCAACTTGTCTTTGGAGACAAATTTGTTCTTGTCCTGCTTGTATGAAAAGCACAAATGCATATATACGCTTGAAATCCCAACGATTAATGGGAAGCTGTTATTTTTGTAAGACATATCAATACGGCTATATTGTAATTTACCATAAGGCGATTTAGGCGCATATTTTATGGATGTATGCCAGTATGTCAATATGTCTTACATGGCATAAATATGTGAACCTACACCATCTGAACCGTTCCGATGATGCTGGTGTATTCATTCCCCAAATCTTCTAAATAACTGCCATCAAAATCAATGATGGTGAAGGCAAGGTCTTCAGGGTATGAGATTGGAACTGTGCTCATTAAAATGCTCATAGATTTGCTTCCAAGATCATGAGATATGTCAGAATCAAACGTGACTAAGTATTCACCAAGAGCTGACAGGTCTTCATGATGAACTTTTTCTTTAACAGTAGTAATTTTAATGTTGATCTGGTGTTTCATGGTAACTCCTTGTGTTTGGATTTATGGTCACTCTAGCAAACCCTATTGCTATTGGATGTGATGGATTGTCACAAAATCTTTTGTAATTATCAGACTTTTTATTTGACTTATTAATTATGTGCTGTATTATAGATTACAGAATCGAGTTGCGAGTTACTTGATTTAATAGCCATTAACTACCACTATAAATTTAGACCATTGCTTACTCTCTTTTTATAGTCAACAATTCAAAAGAGCCACTTTGTACGCGAGTGGCTCTTTTTTTATATGTTTTTTATGGTATTATTTATTAAAAATAATTCTTCTTGGTATTTTTATGTCCAAAATAAAAAACACTGTTCAAAATTTCTTTGTGAATTCAATCAGAGTGATATTGAAAGGGTTTATCAATGTTTGCTATAGAGTTAGAAAAGAAAACCTTGATGTTCCTAAAACGGGTAGGTTGTTGCTAGTTGGAAATCATGTTAGCTATCTAGATGCGGTTTTACTTTCCCTCAAGATAAAAAGACCTATTCGATTTATCGTATATTACAAGATATATAACAATTTTTTGCTAAATCGGTTCTTTAAGGCAATAAAGGCGATTCCTATTGCTGGTTATAAAGAAGATAAGCAAGTCTTTAGCAAAGCATTCGATCTCATTGCCGAAGCTCTTGAAAACGAAGAGGCTGTATTTATCTTTCCCGAAGGAATGATTACCTATAATGGAGAGATGAATGAGTTTAAATCTGGTATCGAGCACATTTTGAAAAGAACTCCAGCACCAGTCTACCCTATTGCTATTAAAGGTCTTTGGGGAAGTTATTTCAGCCGAAAGAAAAATAAACCGTTATTTGGAAAGCTATTTAGTAAAATCACTTTGAAAGGCGGAAAGGTGATCCCTGCTGACAAAGCGGACAGAAAATCTCTGTTCAATGCAGTATTTCAATTGGCAAAAAACTGATTGTATTGTAATCTATGCATAATAAATTATTGAATAAAACCCATGCTTTATCTCAAGTTATGGGTTTCTTTATGGTGTGTAAATGGGCTATACAATATCAAAGTCATTAGAGATTATTGGAAATCAAAATCAACTTCTTGACCTTTTAAGTGAAGAAATTTCTAAGGTATGCTGTTTATCAAAGGTTCCTGCTAACTTTGAAGGGAAACTTGTGATAAAAATTTCTGATTCTTACGGTTATTTTGACGGGTATGGTCACTTCATAAAGGTAATCTCTGAAATGCCAGCATACCTTTCACCATTGGGGTATGACCCATTAGACTTGGGTTCAATGTATTTCTTTGATAAGAATATTTCTGAGTCAAACGGAATTGAAAAATCAATAACTAAAAAATTAGATGAAATGTTCTCAGAACTGAATTTTAAGGTTGGAGAGCATAACTCTAGGATTCTTGCTCAGGTTCTGATGGCAAAATGGTCTCAAAGCGAAGATGTATTAATTCATAGAGGCTTAGAGATTAACAGAATGGAAGCGGAACGATTAAAGGTTGTTTAAAATGGAAAATCAGGAAAACGAATATTTGAAAAGTATCGGCACTATAGTAATCAGCTCTCTAAAGGATTCTCTGGCTTCTGTGTCAACACGAATTGATAGTGTACCTATAAACAGTGTTTCTTTTGTTAGGGTGGCTTCTTTTGATGTCTTTAATGGCGAAGTGGTACAATAAATGAACAATATGTCTTTTACATGTCAAAGGGCTATATCAGGATTCAAAGTATCTCCAAACCTGGAGGTTACTATTGATATCAATCCAAAATATCACTTATTTATACAAGTTCCTGAAGAGCAAGATACCGTCTATGTTTCTATTAATCACACAGAGCTTGATGAGAACATTCATAGGCTGAACTGCACACTCTATATTGAGGATGGAATGTTCAATTTTGAAGTTCACGGACACAAATACAGTAGCGACCTTTCTGCTGATAATTTGACCGATGAAGATGTGCAAAATCTGGATGATATTTATGAGTTTATTGAGCGAATTTTCTTTCAGAAAATCAAGAAACAGATCCTACATGCATCAAAGCTTTCATGTGAATCTACTCAAACGAGATTTGTATTCCTGAATACGCTAACGGGCTTCACAACTAGCTGGAAGCTTGGCGAGGCTGGATTTAATAATGTGAACGAATATCTTTTAGAGATGTCCGAAATAGACCCTAGAAGAAATGTATCAGAGTGGAAGCTTATAGAATATAAGTGTCACACAGATCATGAATTCGAATTTACCAAACATATGAAGCTAAGGTAAGAAGCCCTTTAACGGGCTTCACTATCGACGTTCCTGTCTCTTAGTATGAGTGGATAATTTGATATTTCGTTTGCCTCTTGCGAAATCAATGTTCTCAATGTGGTATTTGAATTGCTCAACAGTCCCTTCAAAATTAATCTGACCATCTTCATCCAAAGCATAAACTTCATCTTCAGAATTCATTTCATTCAGATCAGCAGACTCCAGAAGCAAAATAAACTCGTTATCCACGGGTTCATCATGAAAAACTGATAAAGCCTTTTCTAAATTAGATGTAGCCAGCAAATATCCGTTGGTATCAATGACAGCATATGTCAACAGAGGGGTGATAATGTCGCAATTTTGTGATCCCTGTCTAACTCTCTGATTTTTCATTAATCACATTCCTTTTAGAAATCAAAAACTCAATATTTTATTGAATATAAATAAGATATAGCAGAAGAATCGAAAGAAATCAATACAGCTATAACCGTAAGTGGTTAATTTTAAAGCTATTTATTTAAATTGTTAAATTACACATTATTTTTTAGAGTCTTTTCTATAAAAATAAATATTTTCAAATGTTGAAATTTGCTTACATTTCGCAGTGAAAATATGTCAGAAAAAAGTTGACTAGTTCGTTTGTAAATGTATTATTGTAACCATCAGGCGGGGTTATATATCCACCGCTAAAATATATATCAATACCAAATATAATGACTATAAGCTTTCAAAGGAAAATGTTCATGAAGAAGTCTTTTATTGCACTGGCTCTTGTAGCCGCATCTGTTACAGCTCCAATGGCTCATGCGGAAAACGAGAGTCTTACTCAGTTCGGTGATATCGCTCAAATCGGTGTTCCTATCACTGCTGGTGCAATCGCGCTATGGAAGGGTGATACAGAAGGCTTTTTCCAGCTAGCGGAAGGCGCACTTTACACAGCAGCAGCAACTCACGCTCTAAAGTGGGCGGTTGATGCAGAGCGTCCAGATGGCTCAGCAAACAACTCATTCCCTTCTGGTCATACATCGGCAGCAACTCAAGGTGCAGCGTTCCTACAGTTCCGTTACGGATGGGAATATGGTCTACCTGCATACGCTGTATCAGCAGTTGTTGGCTACTCTCGCGTACAAGCAGATAAGCACTACTGGCGCGATGTGGCAGCAGGAGCAGCACTAGCAACAGGTATCCAGTATGCCGTGACAAGTATGGGTTACTCAATGACCAATATCGCGTTCGCACCATACGTGAATGGTGACGAGGTAGGTCTGTACGCAAGTATGCGCTTTTAATAAATTAAATCGCCCTGCCGAAAGGCAGGGCGAGCCATTTGTTTCAATGGCGCATTGCGCCTTTCTTTATTCTGTTACTATAGCAATCCTTGCAGTTTTAACTTTACTCTTTTTTTATAATGAATATAATTTAACCTCATTAAATTAATAAAAATTAAAGGTTAATCGTGTTCTACTCTGCCCATGAAAAGTCCGTTTGGATACAATTTAAAACAGATATAAAAAACTACATAAATGTAAGTGGATTGGAAGCCGCATTGCTTTTGATTTCTTGCTTTTCCATTTCAGTTCTAAATCACCATTTTGAAAGATACAACTCTCTATTTTTGTCATTTAGCTTTTCAGTATTGCTGATTTACGCCACGGCTTGCCTTCTCAAGTCATTTGTAAAGTCCACCAGCGTTGATAAACACCTTTTCCATCATAAAGTTTCTCACTCTGAACCTTATAAGTTTCTTGTTAATAACTGGAAGTTGCTTTTCGGTATCCTGCTAGTCATTGATATTGTCTTGGTGATGTCTGGAGAAACTAGGATGTCACCAGAAATTGCGACTGAGCCACTATTCACCCCAGAAAACTATGAAAAGTTTGGTGGAATATCATCAATTTTATCGCTTGCTCTAGCTTCTTTGGTAATAGGTGGTTGTGTTTCATTATTCTCTGGAGCGATTTACACACCTCTTATATTGGTAGTCTTTACCATGTTAAGAAATGTGAGTTCAGACAAGATAGCTGATGCAATTCACGGCGGTGAGGAAGGAATGTCTAAGATATTGGAAGAGTTTTCTTTGATTTGTTATTCGATATGGTTTGGAATCAAGAAAAATGTTGTCACTTCTTTTCTGTTTATCTATTTGGTCACAGCGTGTGATTTATCTTTGATGCTTCAACTTGATCTCCAGATTGTCATTAACATAGCTATGATCGTTCAATCATTTCTAATTGCTTTTTATGGGTTTTACTTTTATGCGAGAACTCTGCAATGGCGAAGAAAAGGTTAGAAATTATTGCTTGTTTAATGAATCAAATGGTTGATAAAATCATTTCGCAATTAATTTGGTAAATATAAAATGAATGAACAAATAACAAACAAGTCAAAAGAACTCGAATCTGATGGGTACTGCTATCAGCTCAATGTTCTGGCTAATCAGGAGTTTAGCAGCTCTAATCCTAAGCAAGTGTTTCTTGTGAACTCAAAATCTCCACTAACAAAAGGTGATATGATCAGCTTGCCTATTGAACTGTCCGATGATGATATAGAGAAAAACGTAAGCAAGTACCGTTCATATTCGATCCTGAAGGCTACACACCACCTTGACAAGCCGTTTGCTGTATTGGAAATCCTTTCTCAAAAGAAAATTATTGTAGAGAAAGAAATATCGAACAGATTGGTTGAAATTGATCTGCCTCAGCCTGAGTGCAGTGGAGATGAAAAAGCATGAGTATGTTCCATTACCCTTTTGACAAGTCAATTGACGAAGACGTAAGAAATGGCTTAAAGAAAGCTATGTGGTTTTCAGGTATATCTTTGGTTGTTATTGCTTCTAGCATCTCTAGTGTCGTTTTTATGATGTAAGGATCGTGATGAAAGTTTTCCTGCAAAAAATGAATGATGATTCTAATCGTCTTGGTAGAGAGGAAAGTTCTATCTATCAATACTGTATTTTGAATGATATTCCAGTTGTTAGATTTGGACTCAATGAAACCCCTCTTGAGGTAGGCAGTAAAGACATTGTTGTAGGTAACATTCCTTGTATTCACAGAACGCTAAAATCTTTAGGTGTTGAGCCTGTTGATATTGACGATTATCCAAGCTGCCTTCGATACCTAATGTGTAGGGATGTTGAAGAATTGACGGTCTCTCAAGCAATGTACCGTATTGCTGTTTCAGGTGAACAGCTCTTTGCAAAGCCTAAACAAGCTAAGCTCTTCACAGGGCAAGAGTTCAGCCCTATGTCGGGGATGAGTATTCTTAGAGGTTTAAATGGGGATACAGAGCTGTATGTTAGCCCTATTGTAACCTGGCTGTGTGAATTCAGAGTTTATGTTAGCCAGGGTAAGATTCTCGCTTCTTGTAGGTACGACGACAATCCTGACGAAGATCTGTCAATTGACATGAGTGTTGTTGAGAATGCGGTTGACACTTTAACCAATAACGGATTTTTTCCTAATGGTTACAGTTTGGATTTTGGTTTGTTGGATACAGGTGAAACCGCGCTTATTGAGTTAAATGACGGTTATTCGCTTGGAAAATACAAGGGAATTAGTGATGCTGATTACTTTCATTTGATAAGTAATCGATGGTATCAATTAGCCGAGGGTTAAGGTTAACCCTCAGCTAACCCGATCATAGCTTATTGGCTAAGTTAAGAAGCATTTGCTTAAGCTCGATCTTATCAAAGTCATAGAACTCTTTTAGATCGCTTCGAGCGACACTAGCAGAGTTGAGCGTCCAAGTTCCAATACGGGTGAAATCGAGCAGAAATGATTTTAATTCAGAGTCAATTTCAGCATCATCAACATATGGTCTGATAGATGACATTGATGATACGAGTTCTGATAACTGATTCAGAGCAAGCAAAGTAAATTCCCTGTTTAAATCGAATGGCTTCTGACCCTGTGCAAAAAGAACAGCGCTTCCATTTGCTTTAGTGCCTACAGGAAATTCGTGATTTAGGACATCTTCAATTTCTTTAAAGTTCGATAGACGAACAATAGTTAAGGTTTCGTAATTCATATCGCTCTCCGTTATGCTGTAATTATACAAAAATAAACTTAAAAGTAAATAGGAAATAATATGTTATTAATTAATAAAATCCTTAGAGCAATGGGTTTTGATATAAAGCCATCTAAATCCGAAATGAAAAGAGCAATGCAAAATGGTTGGGTTACATTTTCAAAAGATGTGCTACAGGGTACTTATTCTCAACAGTATCTTGATACGTATTTTTTAGTCCTACACGCGCAAAGCAAAATCGATGAGGATGAGAGAAAAATGCTTATTGAGCTTGCTGAGCGTTCGATGATGACTATGTGTCGAAGTGGGGATCTGGACGTGAATCTATACGGGATTTCAGGTCTCAAACTGCTGAACTCGAAGCACACTCAGTCTTTTGCAGAAAAGATAGCCGCTAAGAATGAATTCGTTATTGTTTGTCCACCAGGTGCTCGTACTGGTAGATACATGCTTCCTAAAGAGGCGGTGCAAATCATACTAAATTCGGAGCTTCCAAAGCCAACGCGAGACGATTGGGAGCTTGCCAAGATTCCTATGATTTAATCGTAAGAGTTCTATGGTATGGAGAAAATAAAAACCCAGAACAATGTTCTGGGCTTTCTGTGCTAACTAAATACCTTTCTCTTCAGCAATCATGTTGGCGACTTTTCGGCGGTGAGACTCTGCTTGTGGTGTGCCACCAAAGTTAACGCGATAAAAGAACTTAAGAATTTGCAGTCGGCTTGGCTTACGAACTCCGTCTTCACGCAACTCATTGGATGGAAGAATCACATTAGTGAATGTACGTTGATCTACGACATCTAGATCGCGGTAGTATAGAAAGTTTCCATACTCATCAATATATGGGAATTCATTATCTACGAACTTCAGGATTGTAGTTAAGCGTTGCTTGCCATCAACCACCTCAAGATACTTATCACTTGATTTAGGATCTACAACTACCGAAATTCCACCCAAGGGAATGCGATGAAAGATAGATTCAAGCAAACATTGCTGCTGATCGCGAGTCCAAACGTATTCACGCTGATAGTCGGCATCCAGATATAAATGACCTTCTTTTTTCATTGAGACGAAGTGACCAATAGTAGTGTTCTGTGACGTAACCATCAGCTCGTTGCTAAACATACCCATAGTTACTCTCCCATCTCAAAGATTTCAAGAATTTCATTGTTAAAGCGTTCACGTAGAATGCTGTAGATGTTGTCAATGGAGAGTAACTGATCATTAGAGTATTCATCAGTAACTTCGTTTAGAAGTTCAGAAAACAGGGTTTCATTAAGTGCAGAATAATCAGCCTCACCTTCACCACTCTCACCAAATGCTTTTTGTGGATATTTAGCTTCGAATTTACTTAATACATCGTTATTGAAGTGCTCACGTAGAATTGAATGGCACTCACCACAGTCGGTAACAATATTGAAGCCTTCATTGGCTAATACCTGCAATAGGTAAGAGCGTTCTTCCTCTTGGGTCATTTGGCTATAATCAACAGTCATGGTGTGCTCCTAAACGAATATTTAATTTCTTTATTTGTCTTAATTATACAGAAAAAGAGCACAGAGTCAATAGCTAATGTAAGAGAAGAAAAAAAGCACATCGAGAGTGGTTGCGAAGCAACTTAAATGGATTTTAGCGCTTTAAATTGCCTTCCTGGTCTTCCGTTTTTATCAGTGTAGCTAACCACTTCACAATCTCGAATAAGCCTGCTAGTTACCGAAGTAAGCAAGATATCGTAGCCTATTTCGCTTAAAAACTGCTTAACCTCAGTAGCAATAAAGGTTCTGTCTCCAAACGAGTGAATCACGGCTAGCCAGTGTTTTCTTGGGATGGTTTCTACTAAAGATTTTGTCTCAAGCTGATCTTCAATGGTGAAATCGAACGGTTTGTTTAATGAATTAGGAGTGACCCCAAGGATTGTTTTTGAACGGTCTGAGTTAATAAAACCATACTCAATATCAATCCTCTCCAACCAATATGTTAGATTAAGATTATATCTGGATTCCTCTAAACCAACTTCAAAGCCGTAACTTACAGCTTTTCTATACCAGTCGCCTTTTAGCATCCAGTAGATCCCCATAGCGTACTCAAGTGCCACATCTTCAATCTCTGAATTATGACGAATAAGTCTTGCTACGTAATTCGCAGACCATAAGAATAGGCTTCTATAGTCATGGATATTTTTTCTGCACTTAAGTTTTTCATCCTTTAAGTTAACGTTATTCAACTCAAGTGTTGGGAATCGGTTAGTGCTTTTTAAATTACTGAATGTAACACCTGTAGGTACAGCGTTCTTAACCCATCTAGGATAGAACCTTACAGCTTTCAACCCGCCTTTTAAAGACTTGGACTTGTTAATGATCTCGGAATGTACACGCTCGAAGAACTCTTCAGTACCTACATATTTCAATGCAGCCTCAAGCTCTTCCTTTAGTGTGTCTGAATCATGTATTCCGTGGAATTTTAGGTGTGTTTTGTACGCTATCTTTACTGCGATTCTGAAATCGGAAGCCCAGTATTTATCGTTGAAATAGAAAGTCTGATTGTGTACAGATTTCGTTTTCTTACCCCTGACTTGAATTTCATTTTTGGCTCTATGACAAACAAGATTTGGATAGTAAGCTCGTTCAGAATCACTCAATGTAACTGAGTCGAACTGAATAATCAGCCCTCGAATTCCAAGACCTTGAATCGCAGGATTGAAAAACCATAATGGGTCATTTTGTTTCATAGTGGTTAGCGATAACGTCCAATAAATTAAGTGTTTAATGTGCCATTATCACTAACCAGTGGAGAACGTCAAGACCGTGACTCAAATGCTGGGAAAAAAATCAGTGATAGTATCTATCCGCTTCAGGATTTCGCTCAATGTACCATTTAGAAAAATGCCCTGCATTGTTATTCCTCAATCTTTCAGAAAACAAGTCAGGCTCTAAGCCTAAACAGTCATTAACCATCAAGCTTGTAAATTCACTTAGGCAGCTAGAATCAAACGGCTTGCTATGCATTTTGGATTTCACCGTTTCAATGTTTGATTCGAAAAATCCCTCAAGAAGCTCGCGGCTCAACGTTTTAATGTTGGAATCAATACATTTGTCATAGAAGCTATAGGATTCACATAAAATACTTAGTGCTTCAGCAGTATTAAAACAATACCTATCTTCCTCATTTAACAATGCTGCAAGCTTATCTCTGGAAAGCTCTGGATTGTTATGACTTGGCTTTGAGATATGGTCGCCAAGATTCGGAAAATCATAGGATACTGGAATTACAAGCGCATCGATAGCATCAAGAGAAAATGAGCAGTGACTATCATTCCATAGCTCTTTTGCTGCGGTCTTTGAGTATGAAATCCAAAATTTATTGTGAGCTAGGAACATTGTTCCTGTGCCAAGCCTTTCAAAAAGATGAACTCTTACATTGTTTTTCACTTTATTGTTCCTCCACACTAAGAAGCGATAATTAGCTTGTAATTTGGATTTAAATCTTTCAGTCGATCCATTGCCGATTTAGCACGTTCAAATCGCTCATGGAAAGTCATTAACACTTTGATACCAGCTTTTTCTGAGAGCATATTGTTGCTTTTCAAATTGGAGATCATTTCATTATGAAAAGCTTCGCGGTTAGGGAGTAAAGACATCATGTCTGAAACGAAATTGTACATCTCAATCAGTAAGACTTTAGATAGTTCGGTTTTGTCGAATTTGTTTTTGTAATGACGCAAATCTTGATAACTCAAGCCTTCAGAATAATGATACGGCAACGCGACCCCATTTCCTACTTCGAAGGTGAATTGTTTGCCTACAACTGATTTTAAGTGATGATTTCGAATATCATACCCCAATGAGTATGGAATGCTCATTCTCCCATCCTCATCGGTTACATGGCGAAAAATGTACTCAATTTCCCTATAGATAACTTTAACTAAGTTTTGAGTCTCAGCCTGGATTGAGATTGCACCTTCAGAAGATAGCGCTACAATTTTCAGGAAGTCTTGAAATTTACTCGGCATTGACTTCAGTAAACTTAGATGATTTCGATAAACTTGGTACAAATGAATCCCGTTTGACGACTGCTTTTTGATTTTGGCTTTAATGCGGCTTTCTTCTTCTAGCTTATCGTCTAAACATAGGTAGTACTGCTCACTTGAATAAAGTGAGTAGTGAAATCTCAATGACTCAAGCTCACGGTTCAAAGTATCAACAAACATGGGGCAGTTGTGTTTATGTGATTTGTATTCTTGCTTTGCTGCAATCACCGACTCGATTTGAGTCGATTTTAAGTCACTATATAGCTTTGAATTTAAGAGCTTAAGGGCAAGATAGGTAGAAAGATCTACGTAACTATCATGACAGATGTATCTCATAACTTAATCCATCTTACTTTTTAGAAATTCAATCTCTGCAACCGCTTGTTTCACAATAGCTACAGAAAACCCTCCCCCATCAAAATGATTTTCATATGCTGATTTTACATCTTCGATAATCAAAATTGCGTCTTCGATAGAGATACCCTCTTTACTAATTTCATCGCTGATTCGATTGACATCAAAAAAGTGAGAATACATAAAGGTTGTTCCTGTACCGATCAGGGTAACTTGATTGTCATTAACCTCGACAAGTCTCTTTCGTGAGTTAGGGTATGTTTGTGTCAAAGCAAGCATGGCGCGTATCCCTTGTTAGAAAGTCCTTTGGACTTTCAAGCTTCAATTGTGTATTTGTTTTCGATGAGCATCTTTTCTGTGAAGCTCAGTGAAATCGGATTGGCAGAGTTCTTGCCAGTGCGACTAAAATCCGTCTCAAACATCTGAATTGCAGGAGCTGACAGTTTAGCGTGAATATCAGGGAATCGACGTTTAAATTCTTCGTCGTGCTCGAAGCTAACATAAACATTAAAAAGTTGGCGACCAATGGTTTTTGCCATGATTCGGTTGCCTTTATCCGTATACTCATTCGTCCCTACGCTAACATCAATGCCTGAGACTTGGTAGTACACAGAACCTTGGATTTCTACTCGGTACAGGAAGCCTTTATCAGCCAATTCAGATAGAATTTTTACTTTATCAACGCTAGAGTAATATCGGTTCCATAGAAGATAACGGATCAATGTCTTAGTGTCTGCGTCATTGGCAAGCATTGATTTGTTGTACTTGGTCATCGCTTTAGTGAAAATGATGTAATAGTCGCTAAATTTTGACAACAGCTCATCAACTGATAGCTTTGATGACTCCTGCATCGCGCTAGTAATACCACCAGCACCCTGCATGATTAATGCGTCCAATCGGTTTCTAAGAGTTCGTACAAAACCATAATCTTCTTCTGAATTGATCACAATGCTTTTCGGAAGGTTGTCAATCTCAGAACAGATAACAATGTTTGCTTCTAGGTTTAAAGTCTTTACATCATCAGGGCTTTTTCCATCAAGCGTATTGCTACATGGCAAAGCCAGAAGAATGTTCTTAAATTTTGTGTTTAATAAACTCATAGTGGCGGTATCCTTTTTCTTTTCTCTTATTATACATATATAAATTAAACGGTCAAGTCTGAACTTATGGTCTGATTGACGGCTAATCATTGATAAATATCTTGAAAACTCAGTCAATTTATATACAATAATAAACATAATATAAAAGGTTTAATTTATGAATAAATTATTAATTATTGCTGGCAGAACAGCTTCAGGAAAAGACGCACTGGCAACCAGGCTTATTCAAGAATTCGGTTTCCAAAAATGTATTACCACTACAACTAGAGAGCCTAGACCTTATGAAAAAGACGGTGTTCACTATCATTTTTTAAGTAAGCACGAGTTTTTGTACAAAGTTGAATCTGGTGAGTTTCTAGAGCATGAAGTAAATAAGGGTAACTATTACGGATCTACATTAAGCGCTGTGATTGAATCACTAAAACAGGCGAATACCTGTTTAATTCTAGATCCTCGTGGTGCGGTAAATGCAAAAGCAAAACTCAAAGAGAACGGAATTTCCTCGGTAGTGCTTTATGTGAATGAAAGCATTGATACCTGTAAGTCACGATTACTTGGAAGAACTGAGTCAGAATCGGCAATTCAGGAAGGTATGAGATCTCTTGAAAGCGACGAGAAAGATTGGGATACGGCTTTTTCATATGACATTGTTACTAAACCTCTAGATACAATTGATAACAATGCAAAACTGGCTTTGAGCGTAATTTAAATAGGTGAATAAATGAATAATCAAGTAAAGTGTTTCAAGAATGACAAATGGGAGATTGTTGATGCTACCACTTTGGTAGCTGATGATATGATATTCCTAAGAGATAGAACCTATATCGTCACTGATAAACCATACGAATTAGAAGGTAAAACTCACATTCCAGCTAAAATTTATGATCCAGGGGTTATCACAATCGCTCTTGGTGAGAAAGGGTTTGATTACCTTCACATGGCTATGGACTACACAATGAGTAGTCTCACAGACTTTAAAGATGGCACATTCATGATCTGTGACCTCTTTGATAATGCGTTTGTGTATTCGCCAAGATTACCAAAATATGAGCTAAACGAATTTTGCAAAAAGCATATCGATAAGTATGAAGCATTCTTTAGAAAGAATGGTTACGATAAATACCCAGACTCGAAAATCAAGCAAGTTGAAATTGAGAAATTCTGGTAAGTTTAGTACAAAGAGAAGCCTAGAAAACAAACTGTGTTCTAGGCTTTAATTTTAGAACTTAAATTGATAAAGGTAGTCTTCAGCACCAAGCTCTAGGAATTGTGCTCTTTCAGATGGGTCATCTAGAAGCACTGCGCCAACTCGCTTCATGTCTTTATCCCATTTGATGTTTGACTTTTTATCCTTAAGTCTTTTCTCGCGAACCTTTTTGATTAATTCACGCTGATTTTCAAAGAGAATGAACTGATATAGACCTTCACACCCTTCCTGAACGATCTCAACCTCAAATCCGTATTCCGCAGTGTTGTGATTCATCGTAGGATCGCCAACTGAAAGTCGAGTAGCCGCAAGAATGTTAACGATCCTATTATCTGGAAGAACACACAAATCAAGAATCTCTAGGTCACGGTTTGTGTCTATTTTCATGCCTAAAGCATCGATTGGCATTTCATACGTGTATTCAGTTTTAAATTCAATCATGACTTGTAACCCGCAATATCTCTTGCTGTTTTGTGAAGGTGATGCCCTACAGGGCTAGAAGTCCAGATATAGCAGGAGATAAAGATTTCGATTTTGCTACGTAATGAGCTAAAAGCATCTTGTGGAGAGAAGTCTGATTTCTCATCGTACTTAATCATCTCCAAAATCTTTTCAAGCATAATATGTTCTGAAATGGATTTAAGAAACTCTTTAGCAGCTTCTCGTTCGGGATTTCCGTGACGCTCATATTGAATGCGGTGAGCTGGCATTGAGATCTTAAAAAGCACTTTGAATAAATGACGAGTCTCGTAAAAATCGTCTTGATAGCCAAAGATGGTTAAAAGCTCTTCGCAGCGCTCTTTAAATTCCTCAATCGTTGGTTGCTCTTTGAATTTAGGGTCTGCAATATCATGCTCAGACTCTAAAGAATTGATTAGCTTCAAGCAGGCACTATCAGACATGTCTTTTTTGTAATTTAGCGCGACAGATAGCGTGATTCGAGGATCATCTAGAGGTGTTACAACGATATCCGCAAACGCCTTATACAGAGTATCCTGAAGGGGCATATCAACACTTTGTTCAGATGTGAATGGGTCTCTTAAAGATTTGTAACCAAACCTCGAAGCGAATTCATCACGGAACTGATTTAGCGTTGGTTTGCCTTTCATAAAATAGGTGTGAATGGCTTGGGTTAGCTTTTTAGCTTGCTCATGTGTTTCGATGCGAATCATTTCATTTTCCTTACTTTAGCATCTGGCGTTTCAAATTGCGGATAGTTTGCTCGCTTAACCTTTCAAATTGACGCTGATGCTCAATAAAGAAAGTGAATTGTGATTTCATGTCTTTTGCCTTTGCGAGCGGCTGGTAGACAAACCATTTGATTTAGCTCCGACTTTAGCTTGTTTTAAGTATATATAACTGTACGTACCTGTCAATAATTTTATTCTTTTATCAGGGTTTTTTAACCATTAAAACATGATATAATTATTAAAAATAAAAAGAGAATGTATAATGCAAAAATTTATTAAAGCAGGTTTAGGTAATCCAAATAACGGTATTACTATTTCAATGCCAGAAGAATCAAACCCTGAGTCATTTCGTTTTCACATGAGTAAATTTCAGGGGGAAAGTGAGAAAGGGATGTGCGGATATATTGAGATGCTTGGTATTCGCGATGCCATTACAGAAACCATTTCTTATATGTACGAGAATCACAAGGATTTTGTAATCAAAGCTTTCACTGAATACAATCTCGGAATGATCGAAGGTATCAAAACACCAAGAAATCTATTCTCTAATGATGATCCTGAAGATTACGATGCCTTTATGACTATTGAAGCGAAAAACACTTCAATTAAAGGAGAGTTTGACTCGGTGAAGGTTTCTCACGGAGGTAGGGTTCAATTTAAAGACGGTAAAGTAATTTATCCAGAGAGAGCTATTGATAACTTAAACATCAAGATTAGCAAATGGCAGGGTGATTCAGAATATGGAACTCAAGGGTTCATTAGATTGAATGCGCTAAAAAATGCAATTGAGAGAACTTGTTCTACATTAAATCTTACTTTTAAAGATATGCATAAAAAAGCTGAAATCGAAGCTGGTATCAATGTTCCAAAAGACAAAGATTCATCATTATCTCTTTAAATAAATTAAAGCCCATAAAATGGGCTTTCTTATTGGTTTAAAGTTTAAAGTGATGGATAACTATTATAAATTTCAGAGTACTTACGAGAGCTGTTACTTTCTGAAATCTCTTTGATATAGCTTTCTAAGGCAATAACCTCTGGGCTAGATATACTTACCTTTTCTGATCTCGATATTAATTGGTTTGTATTTGAAAAAACTTTAGATATGTTTTCTGCTTTCTCATATAGCTCGTAACCGCTTAATTTTGAGGCATCATTTATCGCATTTATATAATTTTTATATATTCCAACATCACTTGGAAAATAGTTCGCTGCATACGAATCTGTTGATAATTCTCTTCTGGTCTGCATTTCATGGATATCGCTGATAACCATTGTTGAAGTTAAGTTGTCAATTTCATTTTTTTCTTCATGCGAAATGGAACTATTCATACTTGTGCTCAATTTGACACTTACGTTAGTCAATTGATTAATATCCATGTTCTTAATTTCGCCGTATAAGGAAGGGTTCCTTTCAATTGCTGACTGAAGCATGTTGAAACCTTGGCTTGTATAATGAGATAAATCTAAATATGCAATAGCCGCTCGCTCTCTTTCTTCTTTTTGGTCATTAATTAATTGATTAAATTGAGTATATGATAAGTTTTCAATTTTAGCATAGAGTAGCGTTCCAAGATTGTCTGCTGCAACTTCATTAACCAATTCTTTTGTATAGTCACCATATCCACCAGGGATATGTCTTTTAGTTAGGAAGTGACCAAACTCATGAAGAGCTACCATTTTATCTGCTTCTTTATCGCTTTTGATAAACGCGGTGTCTACATTTAATTCTTCTAGTCGAGGGATTGATTTGCCTGTTTCTACATTGATAAAGTGAGCTTCAGATCTTGCGCTTTTTATAGCGTAAGGTTCATCATCAGAAACACCTTCCTTATATGCAGATCGAGATTCCATTTTTTCAAGGATGTGTTTTGGGATTGAATTTTCTAAAGCGATTCTCTGTGAATGTGTGTAATTTTCGCCTTCATCATAATTTGAAATGAATACTATTTCACCGAATTGATCTCTAAAGACGCCACTTTTACCATCAGCAATATCTCGAAGGGATTGCTCATTAATATCAGTGATCTGGGAAGGGTGATCTTGAGAGAATTCTTTAAGGTTTGAAGTGTATTCACTCTCAAAAAAATTACATCCTGATAAAGTCATTGCGGAAACCATTACCAAAGTGCTTTTTGTTATGTTGCCAGTTGTTATGTATTGGTTGGTTTTTGCAAAATCATCAGTAAAGCCTCTCTTAAATTCTTCATATTTTTCTTTTAGGCTCATACATTTATTCTCTTTATTATTCAAAGCTCGGGTAAGGGTTTTTATCAGTTTCAATTTTGATTTTGAACTTCTCTAATTGCTCGATATATCCTTCAATAATTTCAATTTTAGATATAGCAAAGTCTGTACAAAATGGTTTTCCATTCTCTAGTTTATAGACTAGCTCTGATATGAAAACTTTCATGGCAGTTAACTGCTCAATCAAATCCATCATTGATATCTCTATTGAATCTTCAAAATCTGACTTAGATAACAAATCAATTTTTAACAGTAACTTGTATAACTTATCAACTTTTACTTTTTTCATATTTACAAATTGGTTGTGCATTATTTTTAAATATTACCTTAGTATTTATATCAATGCTAACTCGATTGAGGAATCGTAAATAAAAAAGCCCTTAATGCATATTAAGGGCTTTCAATATATCTTTACACGTCTACTTATTTACCTTTTCCTTTGAAAGATAAACCTCTGAAAATCGCACATTTCCTGAAAATGTCGTAGTCAATCTCAACATTTCTCTGTGATTTGTATCGAGCAGCTAGCTTAAGTAACTCTTTAACATCGCGCCCTACCATATTTTCAATACTATCGATTAGTTTGTTAATCAGTTCATTGCTCATTTCAATCTTGTAGTGATTGCTAAGAACAGTCCAGATCCTAAATAGTTCATCGTCACTAGGCAATTCGTATTTGAGGATTGCTGAGCATCGACTCGCAATAGCCTCATCCACATCATTTTCTCGGTTTGTTGTCATGAACAAAATGCCATTGTACCTTTCAATCTTTCTAAGGAATGCAGCTACAATTGCAGAATGACTCATATCATTATCGCGGCGACGAATATAAACATCAGCTTCATCTAGTAGAAGGATCGCTTTCCATTTCTCAGCGTTATCTAAGATTTTTTCAAGCCTGTTTTCGATTTCCTCTGGTTTGATGCCAAGTTGTCCCGCATGAACTGAATATAGGGGTTTTTGGACGCGCTCAGCATACACCTCAGCAGTCAGAGTCTTACCTAAACCAGCAGCCCCTTTTGATAAAATTGCTGTCCCGCCAGACTTATTGCCAACAATATCATCAAGAACAATGTCCGCATCGTTGATTAAGATGTCGATAAGGTCTTTATGATCCTCTGGAAGTACAAGTTTATCGCTTAAATCGCTAGTGTATTCATACGGTACAATCTCGTCAGCTAACATCCAGACACACTCATGATGTGCCAGGCTGAACATCTTAATGAAAGGATGATACGGAATTCGATGAACCATTACTTTGAAATCGTCACTTTCGGTAATGTTATCATCACCGAAGTAACCAAGATCCATTCTTGAGCCATTATTAAGCGCTGTACGTGTCGTCTGGTTAAACTCATTAGGACGATTTGGCTCTTCATCAACAACCAATTTATCGTTCATAATTTTACGGTATGTTCGCGAGTCCATAGACTCACTATTACCATTTCCGATAAACTGAGCGCCAATTTGTTTAGAATATTGCTCATACAAAGCAATTTGATTGTTGTATCTAGATTGGAGTTCCTTTGTTTCTTTAAAAAGCCCTTTTTTAGCCAAGATTGTGGTTAAGGTATACCCATGAATATCTTTTAAATAAAAAATGAAGAACTCTTTTCTGCTTCCATGACGTGAACTGAACCTTGGAGAGTTGTAATCATAATATACTTTCACCGAAGCCTGTTCACCAGTTGTAGGATTCGATGGTGAGTGAAGAATATTTGAAACAAGAAAAGGGATAAAGATATTGTTCTCAGTTAGCCTATAAAGCCATCCATCCAAGTGATCTTTAAGTAAGTACTCTTCTAACGACTTACGAAAAGTTTTCAGAGACTTAATGATGGTGGTGTCATTTTGATCGATCAGCATCTTGAGTTTTTCGCACTCTCTCAAGCCAACGATATCATTCAGTTCTTTTGAGATTTCAATTAGGGCATTAATCAATTCATTTGAAATTGTCCCATTAAACTCAAAGTCAATCTTGTCGTTTTCACGACCAAATCTAACCTGATCAAAAATCTTGGATTCATCTTCGAACCCCTTAGAATGAAGCATTTTCTTGTAATGCTCAGCATTCTTTTTCAAGATAACAATATTCATAATCACCCCTATAATTTTTCCTAATTATACATTACTGAAAATCAAAAGTAAAGTTTATTGCAAGTTAATCAAATTATTGTATAATTAGGATAAAATAGAGAGGTCTAATGAAAAATTTAATCATTGCGATGTTGAAGTTTGTATTCAGAAAATCATGCGCATCTATCGAAAAGTCAGCTTATAACATCGGTTACAGAAAAGCTAAGCAAGACTCAATCGATGAACGTGAAAAGTTTAAAAACGTTGTGTTTGAAGTGAACCACCCCATTGGAGAATTCATCATTGCTGTTCCCAATGAGCACCAGGACATCATTATCGGTCAAATTGTGGCGCATGATACGATTGGTAAATCGAACAGTCCAGTTGCTTGGGTTAGAGACTATGTTCGTGGTGAGGATGTCATGCTTTGGCAGAAGGCATATCCATACAATGAATCTCTTGCCGAAGTTGTTTCAGATCTCCATCCTTTCAACAGGCACGTACTCTTCTATGGTACTGAAAAGAAATTTGCCACTGTTGATGAAAATACCATTATTGGATGGGGAGAAATGAAAGACAGATTAGCACACAATGGATTTTTTAAGGCTTACGAAGAGAGCAAAGAACCAATTGAAGATTGAGCCGATAAGTCGGCTCTTTTAAGTGACAGGCATTTACAATTAATTTATCATATAAAAAACATGAATTTGAAGTAATTGAAATGCTAGAAATTATCAATAAATTGGATGCAAACATACCTTTTGAGTTCACATTATTTTCAGTGGGTTTCCTTATAGCTATTGGTGCAACGCTCATATTCACCAAGAAGATCAATAAGTGGTCTCTTGGGTTTTCTATATTATTTGGTGCTCTTTATCATGAAATCAATAGCCTGATCTATAGTCTGTATAGTACTTATAATGGAAACAACCAAGTATCAACTGTTGCATTCCTTGTTGTGATCCCATCAATTTTAGGTGTGCTTCTATTTTTTAAAAAACAAAGAAGCATGGATAGAGTTTTTACTTTTGGGATCATGACAGCAGTGAATCTCTTATGGTTTGTTATTCATGTATCCATGATAAGCATAAATCTTATTGACTCTATTGATAGGGATGTGTCAGTTCATGAAAAGGCAATCGCTATATTCTTAAAACACGATCAGAAGGATGTGTATTACGACTATTGTCATGAACAACGCCTAGTATGTAATTGGTCATCAGACAAAAAAGATAATGGAGAGTTTTACAAGGCATATAAGTCTGTTTCTGAGAATGAGAATTCAGAAATTCACAGGGTAAAGTACAATCCAAACACATTCCCTATTGCGTCTGATGATATAGTAAGTAAGCACTATCGGGACTTAGGAAGTAATCAAAATGAACACACTTTCATGCTTGTTTACAATAAAAAAACAAACGTGGTTGCTAGCACGTTCAACTTTACATCGGTACAAGAGATTCATGGTAAAACCAAGCTGTATTTTTACACATGGTTTTCTTTAGCCTTAGTTGTTTGGGTGTATGGTGGCTTCTCACTTTTGATTTTTCATAAGTATAGATTTAGAAGTGGGATTAAAAAATAAGCGTTGAAAAACAAATTTAAACTTTCTTTTGTATGAATAAAGGATGAGCTGAAACTCATCCTTTAACAATTCTAATAATGCCTTATATAGCTTTCACGTAATCGGCTGGAAGTTCTCTTTGACTTTAATTCTTGAAGGGAATTTTTCATCAAGGAATTCTTCAATCTCTTTATCTGGTACGCCTCTGTTTTTCATCAATGTTCTATGAAATCGCTCAGCTTGGATTTGTTGAATTTCCTCGTCAGTTTTACCTTCTTCTTTCCAGGCAATGTTCTGATCAAGTTCAGCAAGGTATGAATCAAGTCCAGAAATGCCTGGGTTGTTTTTGTTTTGATTCTCGTAGTGATTTCTATACGCTTTAGCGTAAGTTAGGCTATCCGCAGTCTCACCAACCTCTTGTTTTGCTGCGTGTTGAGCACTTGCGATAGCCATAGTGTCAGGGTGACATCCCCATCCCATAAAAACTCCTTTATTATACAATTTAAATAAGTCGATAGACTGTAGTGGAATTATCGGTATACCCAGCTCATTTTTTTACAAACATCTTTTCTAATCTCAGGAATTGCTAAAAGAACAAATCGAATACCGATAAAAACACCAAATGTCTGCACTATTAAATTAGCAGCCATACCGTTAGGGATTTGGGATTTAACTAACGCTCCAATTACAATGAAGAGAACAATCATAATTGAAGTCAAAAGTTTGCTTTGTGCTCCATACATGGTAGCAAAGCACACATAGTGGAAAACCTTACTGTTGCTAATTTTGTTGCTCATTAGTATAGCCTGTCTAGAATATCAGCGTAATCATACGCTTTAAGTACACCTTTTGAATTAAAACCTACCTGCCCCATGTCGATCTCATAGATCCAATCTGGAACTGAACCTAGCCTTGATTCAATATCTTCAATTTCAGCTCGCTCAATGATTTCCATTGCAATTACATCAATACCCATTGGCTTAGCTAATCGAGTATGCCCATAAACAGCCCCTCCTTCAATATTTGAAGACAATAGGCTCAACTCAAAGTCATTGTACTTAAAGCCGTCTTGAGAAATTGGAACTTTAAATACAACCTTCTTTGATACGTAAGAAACTCGCGATGTTCCCAGTTTTGGCATTCCGTATTTATCAATCATCTTGCTATGAAGATCTAATAATAGCCCCTCTCCAATAAATGGGAGAATGGCTGCTAAGAAATCTTCCTTGTTGCTGTAGTGATTTTGAGAATAGGCTCTCAACATAAACTCTTCTTGCACGGGATTTTCCTGACTTAAGCAATGCCTTGCATTGCAGTTTTCAATTTCGTTTATTTTATCTGGTTTTAAATGATTGGTCAAAATATTTATTGACTCTATATGCAATTGACATATACTAAAAAACATAAATAGAAAGATACTTCTTCAAGGAACTAGCTATGACAACCATTAGTAAGATTGAAACACCAAGAGATCTACCTGATTCTGGCGTTGCAGAGGGTGGAATTCAATACGCAAACTATGTTTATACCAAAGATGGTCGTATTGGTATTGCGCGAGAAAAGTTAGAAAAAGAAGGTGGTGTCGTATACGGTGTTGATTTTTACTGTTCAAATGAAATCGTAGAGGTTTCTGAATCAAAAATTTCTCACATTCCTACTCATCCAATCTTTGATGCATACATTCAAAGCTTGCTTATTATGGACATGGTTGATAAGAACGGCAACTTCAATCAAGATGAGCGTGTTAGCCATGTTATCGAAAACTACGAAACTGATTATGTGGTTGGAGTAAGTGAGGATGTTATCTGCTATTGCCCGTTTTCAGGTACTCACTTTGAATTGAACTCAAAAACAGGCTATTACAAATGTGTTACGGGTATTGAATCCGTTCATACTAAGTCACTACATGAGGGTGCGAAGCTGGCATTTGAATGGGCTTGGTCTGAAAATGGGCTGTTAGACCCTAACAGTGAGTTTTTGAAAAATTTAGCCTCAAAATATAAGGTGAAAGGTCTAAATCAGAATGTGCTAGACAAGGTGGTTGAAAACCTAACGAGCTACTTTGAAGTGACTGTTTCTGAAACATCTGGCGCTGAATTTCATCAAGCTGGTGAGTTTACTTCTAAGGCGGTGCAATCTGTATACATTGAGTCTGCGGAAGGTAATAGCGTAAAACATGTTTTAACTGTAGATGTAGATCCAAAAACACTTTTGATTTCAATTGATTTTAAAGGTGAGATTTTCAGAGTTGAGCCTGTCGATAGCTATTACAGAAGTGATGTCTTCTCATCTCAGCTTCAAATGATCGCTTTGTTCGAGATGCTGAAGGACTTAGAGGTTAACTAATCAGCTATTAATAATTAAAGAGGTCTCTATGACAGATTTAAACCGTGAAAACTATTCGAAGGAAAGCTTGTGGCTTGCTGCTGAAATCACACTGACTGAGCGAGCCGATGTTATTCAAGCGGCAAAAAACAATGCTGGTGTTTCAGTGTCGATTGATGATGTACATGGCTGGTGTATTGAAAAATACTTCTCTTTGTCACTATCAGGTCATTCTTTTACAGATTCAGAGCTAAAGGCGTATCATGTTATTAATGACCGCCTACAAAAGCTTAAAGAGCTTGGCTACTACTCTGTTGGTAGTCGCTCACTGTCACAAGAGATTGAGCAATGCTAGGGAAACAAGAGTTCATACCTTGCAAGTACCCACAACTGCTTCATTTTTATGTTTACTCATCGAAATCTTTTCCTCAAGACAATACCGATAAAGAGGTTTATGATGAGTTCATTAAATTCATGGAAAGTCTTGGTATTGTAGTAGAGCAAGGTAGAGAGAATGCCCCTTACCTATGCTTCACCGACAATGTTACCTATCATTATGATCAGCCGAACAAGTACTGGGTGAAATGCCTGGCTGGTGTTGGTTACAGAAGCGAAGGTAAGTTTATACAGACAAGGGAAGATTTAGAAAATTTCAAGAACCTTGTTCTCTAGAATGATTAAAAAGCCTCAAGATATTCAAATCTGAGGCTTTTTTATTATGATCTATTAAATGGCAAGTTCAGATTCCTTGACTTCTACCCTTTTAACTCTTAGGTTTTCTGGAAACTTATGATCGTTATATTTCACAAATGAACCATCAACCATAACACTCCATCTCTCAGGGTTTCCGTAAATCTGCTTAATTTTTGCATGGTCATTTTTATCTTCCAAGTCGAAGACGGACTGTTGCTCACTGCCTGTGTACAGGCTAACCCAAAAATCAACAATGTACCGATTATCAATGACACAGAAATCATGACCAAATGCACTAGTAACTTCTTTATGAGTGCATTCAGGATTGTCCTCACAATAGAAACCGTATACTTCAGAACGTCCAGGGTATTGTTCTGCTACATACAATGCGCAGTTTGTGCATCTTCCCATTTCTTCATCGTTTGGAAGGAATGCATAAATATCAGTTTTCTCTTTCTCTTCTTCGCTAAACTGGTCAGCAGGAATCATAGAGCCGTATTCGGCATAATGAATGCCTATAGCCTGCTCAGATCTAAACTTGCTTTCAAGTTCTTCTTTAATACTGAGTACCTTTACTTGATTATCTGAAGATAGTCCATTGAAGAAGCAATTTATGTCTTTTCCATGTTCAGTGGTTAACTCCCAGTTAACGTTTTGCAGTTGGCTTGCAGGTTCGCTGAATGGCTTTGCGCAGGTATATAAATTGAAGCGCTTCAATCCCCAGCTTGCCATTGCTTCACCTTCATCTAAAAGTACGAATGTCTTACTAGGATTGCCTAACTCATGTACGTACAGTCTTCCATTACCAGAATCAAGATTACGCTTTAGTCCAGCTAGCTTTATTGTTGTGCTCATAGTTTTTTCTTTTTTGAGTATTTTTAATTATTTTATCATTAATAATTAACTAGAAACAAATTATTATGCGATTCGTTCTTATTGAAATAATTCTTAATTTATGTATAATAAAGACATTAGCCCAGAACAGTGTTCTGCCCTAATGATGGCTGTCGAGCCTGCCTCGCTCACTTTGGCATGTACGAACTTAAAACAAACTTACTGAGTCTGATATTTCTTTCTTTAATTCGGACACAGGTAATGAGCGAGCCTTTAAAAATGTCCGACCATTAGAAGGTATATATCATGCTTAAAATGACCCTAAACAGTAGTGAAGCACTACTTGAAGAACGTAAACGTATTGAAGAAGTTTTAATGTCTGAGCTTGGCAGAGCGCCGAAGGGATGCAAGCTTGATCAGTTGGTTGCAAAAATTTGGAAGCAGCCAAACTTTGAAACTGCATTAGCTTTGTCTAAGAGAAGTGATGATTCAGATCGTGTAACTGTTGCGGTAAGCGCAGCGTTGAATTTGTTAGAGTTATCCGACTTATCCAGAGATATTGTGGATAAAATCATCAATGAGATCAAAAATTCAAAGGCACCTATCTTTGTTGATAATCACGAAGAAACCATGCATAAAATCTGCCTGATCTGTATCTATCATGTGGTTAGTTCGCGTTACTCTCATCTAAGCTTTAGTAAAGATTGTACATATCAACAATTTTGGATTGATAATGATTGTTTGAAAGCTGCCACTCGATGGGCTGGATACGAATTCTATAATCACATTGCAACATTTGTTGATCATTGGTATCGAACATCTAGTGCTTGGTATACACACGGTGGAGCGGCACATCCAGACTGTAAACTAGTGGCTCGTGTCACCTATGACACAATGATTTTATTGAAAAAGGCACTATCAAACCATTCTTTAGTATCAAAGATTGAGATTTTTGAGCGTAATAGCGCTAAGCAAATTTACTCACTGTTTTTCATGAATGGATTTCATGAGGTTGCAAATAAAATTTTCAGTGAGGGTCGAAATAAGCCTCTTCTGCTGAATGGTTTAGCTAAGCATGTTAACTCAGTAGCTCCTTTAATCGGAATCAAAGATCTAAAGGTAAAGCATTTAAAAGATGATAGCGTCACTTTTATCAGATTATCTGACTACGAGGGATTTGTCTTCACTGACACATTTGTTTTAACACTTAAACCAAATGGACTACAGATTCGCTATACATTAACCAAGAGCAAGGGAAATAAGGTTTTAAAGGTCGCTGGTGATTACAAGGGAGAGTTCAGAGATGTGTCAATGTTGGATGAAGTATTCTCTGCTCATTACCACGGTTTTAATAGAATGAGACACCTTAAAAACTCACTAGTTGCAGGAATTGATTTCGCAATTCTATGATTACAAAAACAAGAAGTCATACTCTGGCTTCTTGTTTACTTTTGCCTTCATTTACGTATAATCAAGAAAAACCAATTAAAGATGAATTATGCAAATTATTGATACCCTATCGAAAAAACAATTGCGTCAATTAGTGACTCAGAATCGAGGATTCTCTGTGACTTATGATGATGGAAGCAAAAATGGCGCAGGCGCTTGGTATAAGCATGGCACTACTACTTTTTACGATGAAAATGGAAAAGTTGAAGCTGAGTATGCTTATGTAGAAGATCAGTGTGATTATCTGTCCTCTAAAGGTTTTGAACCTGGCAGTATGGGCTTTGATCGACAAAAAGCATGTATCAAGCAAAACAAAAAGCTTAAGCTAAAGAATGATATTGATCTGTGTCGGTTCTTCACTCTTGATAAGGGGTTCTATAGCTTAAGAGCACTGTATGAAGACAAATTAAAATCTTTGAAAACACCTTCTGAAAGACTGGAAAGTATTCATCGAAAAGTAAGCGGTAGCCCTTATGCTAATGGGAAGGTAGAGCGATGGTGTAAAAGCCAAGCTTGTGCTTGTTTAGGTTGTGCAAATGGACTTCTTTCATGGGACTATGCAGAGTATTGTGATTACATTGTGTATAGACGCGCCAAAGCGCTAGGGATTATTTAGGAGAAGTTATGGAAAACATCCAGCAGATCCATCCTGAGAATATCTAAAGTTCTTGAGAATTGATTGCTAAGCCTGAATGGAAACATTCAGGTTTTTTTGTGTGTTCGAGAGAAATCGTTCCTTGTTTACAAGCAGATATTGGTCTATTTCTGAGATGCAAACCAACTCCCCTCGAACAGGCATTACTATACCTTAGTGGTATCAATTAGCAATAATTTAATTATTAATATTATCAATATAATAGCGTTTAGAGCAAAAACTCGCCTATTATGTAAGCAAAATTTGCCTTTGATCTAATTGTCTGATATTAAAGCTTTAAATTTATTTCTATGACTTGAAACATGATTAGATGGATGTATAATCGTAAAAAACAAAAGGATTCTTTATGATTAATGTGAATTTAAAGCTGTTGATAATGGCTTACATAGCAGGAATGAGTTGTTCATTCGCAGTAGCTAGCGCGGTCTACTACTTCAAACCTTTTGAGATAACAAAAAGCCTCGTGTTTACAATCCTATTCGCTGGTGGAGCCGCTATGACTCTTTTAGCGTTAAAAGGATTGAAAAAAGATAAGCATCTAGGACTAGCCAAACAAGAAAATAAATAATAGACTAAAAGCAGGTATATACCTGCTTTTTTATTAATAAATTAAAAATTTCGGAATAAAAGATGAATAAGAAAACATTACTTGGCGTATGCATGGGTACGCTAGCTGTTTGTGGTGCAGCAAAATCGGGAATTGCAAATGCAGAAGAAATTAGCCCACAAATAAAAACGAATAGTGTCTATGTTGTAACTGTTTCTGAATCAATCAAAGACAAGTCAAACATTATTCTCGAAAAACAAATCCTGTTGAGCAACAATAACCCATACCATACAGTTTCAAAATTTAGTGAAAATTACTTTCTGAAAGATGCTGAAGGTGATTTTGTACTCACTAAGGAAGGAGATCCTATCATTGAGTACGGCGTGGAGCTTGAATTTAAGGGATATTCTCTTATCAACGGCAACTATGCCAGCATGAAAATCAATACGCAAACTTTGGTGAACACAGATGATTATCTAAATTCATACAAAGTAAGTAAGCACGATAAGCAAGGCTTTATGATTAAAGACACTATCCTGCCAGAAATCTCATCAACATTCACTGCTACAAATATCGAACTACCAGAAATTGGTAAAGATCTTGTTGTTTCAAAAGGAAGCTTCAAAGATTCAGATAAGCAAACGTTAGTAACAATAAAAAGAGTCGAGTAATCGACTAATGGCAGGTCATCCTGCCTTTTATTAGGAATCTATAATGAAAAAATCAGTAATTATCGGTTTAGTGTCGGTATTGGCATTAGCAGGATGCTCTAGTATTGATAAAGCAGAACAAGCTCCAGATGGGCAAGAGAAGATTGAACTCAGCAAAAATCTTTCTACATACCAGGTTTCTTTGAGAGAGCATTCTCCGTCTCGATTTATGATGCCTGATGATATTTTTTCTGTTCTGGTGTCTATCCCAAAGGATTCAAGCTTTGATGGGTTTAGATATAGCGGTTCAAGTGATGATGATGGAAGTCTATCAGAAGAAGATAAGAAGACTCTCTTAACCAATCACTATTTAAATCGAAATGACAATCTAGAGATTATAATTGACGATGTAAACTATGATGAAAGTGGTAGCCCAACGGACGCATACATTTCTGTAAGCGGTAAAATTCTATCAAGTATAGAAATGGTTATGATGGGTGAAAATGATAGAATTCAGTTGCCAGTAGTTACTAAATTTGGCACCGATGGTAGATTTGCACTTCCATTAGTATCAGATAAAGAAATTACCGTAATGCATTTTCAAGATAACGCGAATACGTACACATTGACAATTAAAAAGCACTAGGCTGAAATAGCAATACTTAAAGGGTTTGATACAAGTATCAAACCCTTTTCTGTTGGAGATTATTGGATAATAGGAACTTCAATGACATCGATTCTATCAAAATGATCACCGCCGTTTGATGCGGGGTTTTGCAGTTCTTTTAATATCACTTCTTTGTTATCAAGTTCAATGGGGATTTTTACCTTAATAGGTCGTTTCTGCTTATGAGCGCTTACTTGTTCTTGAAACGCCAGCATAGCTTTTTCTGCAATACTCTTACTTGTATAAGTCCAGATAAGCTCGCCTTTTCCGCTATTACTTCCAAATGAGTCAATCTCTGAATATCTCAATACAAGAGCATATACGGTACGTTCAGTATCAATAGATAACTTATACTGTTCCATTTGATGACCAGGCTTTACAAGCTCAGGTTTTTTTATATATGCCCCAGACAATGAGTAATCTGTAATTGTTCCCCAATTATCCCAGTATACTTCCTTAGCGACTACATCCCTTGTTACTTCTTCAGTCAAAATGTACAAATTCATCTTTTAATTATTCTTGATTGGTATTTATTTGACCAAAATAATACAAGAGAAATCTGTCACTAACAATGATTCTAAACAACTAGAAAACAATTAAATCATCGATTGCTTTGTTTTCGGTTTAACATCGCTAATGGCATTCCTGATGTTACTAGAAAGTCCTTGAAGCTCAAGAAGTTCCTCAATAGTCGCTCGTTCCGTTCTTTTTGACCAGTCAGAAAGAGACATTTCCGTATTGATACCAAACTCGATACAGTTACCTTGATAACTACCAAGCAATCCAGAGAGAAGATGTTTGGAATGTGAAATTACAATCATCATTTTATTGTCTGAAAAGCCATTCAGCTTTTGTCCGATATGTTCACCTAATGCTGGAGAGTAATAGTCAGACAAACCCACGTCTGGCTCATCTAAAACAACAAGAGCTGTTTTTTCATCTTTGATTGCGCTTTCTAGACATCTAAGGGTGGCGCTAATTGAGCATACCCCTGTAGATTTAAATGACTCATTACCAAAGAACATCTTTCCATATGAAGCTGTTCTTTGAGCCATTGATACGATATACGGATGAATACCTGTATCATGCAATGCCTCTGTTGCCATAAGCTTTGCAAAGAAACTTTTCCCACTGCTATTGTCGCCGTAAATTACAATCAGTTTACTTTGCGATTCTGGGATCGAGACATTAATGTTGGAAAAGACTGGCGAGCATCCTGTTAGAGTCGCATTATAAATCCAATGATCCCCTCTTTGGATTGATTCGATAAAGCGCAAAAGAGGAAGCCACTTATTGTCTTTATTAACGGTATTCGATTGTTGCAACATAGTTACCTCTTGATCGACTTGCTTTTAAACCACCGCGATACAATTTCATGATGTCTGAATCTTCATGGAAGTCATTCTTACTTACTTCACTTTTGATGAATGACATTACTTCATCATTCAGTAGTGTTAGTTCTTCATCTAGGATGCTTTCTAAGAATTTTACCTGTTCTTTTGAGTTAGCGTCATAAGCATAGAGATCAAAACTGCCGTTTTTAATATCACCATACTCATCAAATAGATCTTCCTTTTTATAAAGATATCCATTTGATAGTTTTGCTTTGCGCAGCAAACCAAAGGCAATTTCAGCGCTATATTCGTCGGCGCATCGAACTAACACATCACCATTAGTCAGATTGATAGTTTCTGGAAGCTCTGTTGCAGGGATAATCTCAGGGAAGGCGATGTTATACCCAATATGGTCAGAGACCTCAGCAAAGAAATCGTTAATCAGATCTGATTTTACAAGGAAGGATTTATGATCTCCCAGACCCATTGCAATGATGTGATGCATTATTTTTTCCTTAATTGATTGTTTTAAATTATACATATATTAGGATTATAGTCAAACAAATTTTAGCTTTTAAAATGATTGACATTCATGTATCTTAGTACGGTTTTTCGAATGGTAAATAAATAATGAAAAGAAAAGTAATTGAGCACATTCCTGGTTCGCTCGGAAAGCGTAATGCAGCATTTGTTGGCTTTCACTTCAAATCGGAAGCATGGCGTGGTTTTGAATCTTTGCCTGTAGAAGCTAGAAATAAAGAGATCTTGCAAGTAGCCTTAAACCTACGCTGGGATTCAAGGTTCGGTTTTCCAGGGGGTTTAGTTGAAGAGGGTGAATCTCTTAAACATGGCGCAGTTAGAGAGGTTCGTGAAGAGCTTAATTTTAGTATTGACGAATCCAAGCTAGAATTGCTTTGTACACATCAAGTTAAAGATGATCTAAATGCGCATTTCTTTACTTATGAGATTACAGAAGAAGAAAAAAGATTGATGTATAAAAACCTTCTTGATGCTCCGCATTTTGGTTTTGAGATTTCAGGTCTTATCTTCCTGCAATGCGTAAATCATGAGTCAGGTAAAGGGGTAGATAGCTTCTTAGAAAATACCTCTCTAGCCCCTGCTGTAGACATCGAAATCAAGAAATTGATGGAGAAATATGCCTGATATTAGAAAGCCCCACATATCGCTATGTAGGGCTTTTAATTAGTATGGGATCTCGACTGATACTGGGTTGATAAATAGCACTTGGTTTACCCTATCCAGTTGTTTACCTAGAAGGTTTAGACCTACCCAATTTTTTGGATTCAAAATCTTAGGGTTCTTTTCATCCAAACCTACGCCCCAATTTAAGTCATTTTTTGCAGCTTCAACAAATTGTTTTGTTCCTACTGTAGCCATTGACTCACTACACACCTTGTTTTGCTGGAATTTTAATACATTACCGTAGAATACAACATCTTCACGGTTTTCTTTCCACACTTCTTCTGAGTAAGGCTTAACATCTCGACCAAGCATTTTAGCTGCTTGTGGTGTCTTGGCATCAAGGATTTTTCTGAACAGGCATTTCGGATGCATACGCATAAATTCGAATACATCTTTCATGGTTGAGCTTGCGCCCAAAACCATAATTCTAGCCTTGTGAAACATCATCCAATGCTCTGCTGACTTGAATTTAAATCCTTTGTATGTAAATCCATGCTTACTCTGCTGAGAGTAAACCTCTGACTTATCATAAAAGAACACAAAGTTTTCTGTAATTAACATTTTTTATTCCACTTTTAAATATTAAAAATCGGGCTAATGCCCGATATGTAACGATACTTTGGCTTTTACTGATTGGCTGTTTGAGGAATAGGATCAGCTATAAGCGCTTTTGTTTCGTTATACGTATGGATATCCATAATGTAGGCAACGGGTTCATTATTCATTTTTAAAACTGCTGTTTTCCCCGTCGAAGATACTTCTTCAAGAACTGAATCTAAGTTTGACTCAAAATCTTTACTTTCTATCTCTACTTCCAACATTATTTATTTCCTATATTAATGATTCATGTTCTGAGGCTTGCAAGTCTGACAACGATTTAAAAAGGCGTTCCAGTTTTCTTTCAGTTTTTGTTTGTTTGAATCAGTCATTGAATTCAGTGATGTGATGTTTTCATTAAGCCACTGAACTGCTTTAGTTTCAACTGTTTTAATTGGTGTATCGCGAAAAGATAAAGTCATACGATGACCATCTTTTGAAACGATGATGTTGCCACGACCATGACGCGACTGAAACGAAGTGTTGTCTGGTAAAACTCGACTACCTTTTGCGCGTACCACTGGTGCTGGTGCAAAAACGCCAGTAACGTTTTTAGCTTTCAGTCCCATATCGAACCAACCACGGCTCATTGTTAGAAAGTCAACAAGAGTAGCATTAACGTAGTTTTGCTTAATGTAGTTAAACGAATCTTTCACTTCTTGATAAGTCACTGTACCGTTTGCCGCTGCGTGTTTTACAGTTTTTGCCCATGCATCAACAATTTCAACACTGATTTTTTCTGAATCGAAAGTGCCAAGAAAAGCGCTTTTACCAGAGTTGTCAGCAAACGACATAACAATCTTAACCTCGGTTGAGATTTTGTTCTTGCGCTCAATAGCTCGCATGTAGATGCCACCTTGTGAACGCTTCTTTGTTACCGCTTTAGTGTTTTGACCACGATCTTCGAAAATCGTAAATTTTGCGTCAGCGTATGATTCGTTTAGTGAATCAAGGCAGTCAAAACGGAAAGTCTTAGTTGTCTTTGTGCTAAGAGTAACGACAAACGAACCGTAGTTTTTACATCTCTTTACGTAAAGATATTTAACACCATTAGCCATTTCCTCCGCTTTCGCAATTAGGCTGTCTAAATTTACATCTTGAGCGAGTATTTCTTGGGATACATTCGCCTCTAAACCTCTGATTTGCATTCTGATTGTTTCCTCTATTACAGCCAATTAATTTGAACTTTAATTTATTTGTTATTCTGTTCAGTTCGTTCGATTATACCTAGATAAAGCTAAAAGTAAAGTTTATTTTTGCCTTTTTTAACACCCTTGCTTGCGACATAGTTGCATAAGCAACAATAAACACACTACTTGCCTCTAAGTTGTTGATTTTATTGCTGGTAAAATTTTAGTTCATACATTTAATTTGCGGCTTACTGGTGCGTTATAGGTTGGTTTCCTAATTATTTCGCCTATGTTCATATGATACCACGATTGAACTTATGACAAAACGGTATGCTGGTTATTTTTTAATTAGTTTGATGAATAAATCTTGCGCAGACTTCTTCTTGAGACGCGCTGAAACACAATGAGACAGAGTGAGCCAATCGACTCATCACAGGTTTACCTGTGTTACGTATTAGTTGACTTACAAAGATTTCATCTCCAGAAAAATAAGTGTCGTATTCCAAAGATCGGATGATTGACCATACTCACTCGAAATGACCATACTCGCTTGGTTTGACCATACTTGCTCTAAAAGACCATACTCGCTCTAAATGACCATACTTGGTATTTTTGACCAAACTCGCTTGATTTGATTGAGTTTGGTGCTATCATCCTGTTCAGAATATATTTTTTCGAATATCACTAACCTTGGGGAAGGCGGATATCATGACAAATCTTCGTGCAGAGAATATACAAGCGCTTAAGCGTCAACGCACAGCTCTAGAAAAACACCGTAAAGTAAAGAGCATGACTTCAGGTAAAGTAGAAGTTAAAGAAGAGCTAATTGAGCAGTTTTACTCTAAAAAGCAGCTTGTAGGCGCTTTAAATATCAGCGATGCTCAGTTTGAAGAGGTCAAAAAAGGTATGATTGAGGACGGTTATATCTTCAATCAGAATAATAGTAATCAATATCAGCTTGATAGGGTTCAAGCGATTGAGTTTGTAAAGCGGTGCGGTGTTAAGTCTTTCAAGGAAATAAGGAAAGAGAAAAATATCAGCCCTAGTGTTGTCGTAGTTCAAACAGCTAAGGGTGGTGTTGGTAAAAGCACAACTGCCCAAGGTGTTGCTATTGAAGCTGCTTTAGACCCTATTAGAAATATGCGTGTTTGCCTAGTCGATTTCGATCCTCAAGGTACTCAAAGAGTATTTCTTTCGAAAGAAGCCGTGGACGCTAAGGATGACAACTACATTTCTTTTGTAGACAAGTTCCAAGACTGGATGGATGACGATCTAGAAACACGCAAAGAAAAGCGTGAATTCTATCGTAATGAATTACTAGAGGATGTCATTATTCCTACTAGCGTTCCTGCGCTAAAACTAATCCCTTCTGTTCTGACTGACCTTTCATTCCAGCTCTATTCATCAGCGAAGCTACTTGAGGAAGGTAAGCAATTCTCTATGTCATATGTTAGGGATATGATTATCGAGCCTCTTAAAGATGATTTTGACCTGTTTGTATTCGACTTGGGTCCAAGTCCAGACATGTTCTTAATGAATGCGCTGTACGCTGCTACAGACCTTCTAATGCCTGCTACGGGTAAACCTATCGACTTTAGAGCTTATG
This sequence comes from Vibrio sp. 2092, assembly GCF_033339635.1. Lineage (NCBI taxonomy): Bacteria > Pseudomonadati > Pseudomonadota > Gammaproteobacteria > Vibrionales > Vibrionaceae > Vibrio > Vibrio sp. 2092. The sequence goes on from NZ_JAWOUY010000011.1 coordinate 165,900, forward strand.
AGAAGCATCTTGTTAACCTTGAATATGTTTTCAAGGAAATGCTGCCTGAAGATTGGAAGGGTTTGAACTCTATTAAAACAATTATCAATAGAGCAACAAAGGCTGATAAAGTAGTTTGGAAAAATGTAAGCACAATACTAAGCGTTTCTGATTGTTTGCCAGAAATCATACAGGAGTCTGTGGCGTTCTCTCAATCGGCAGAGGACTACAAGCCAATCCAACTATACAAAACAAGAAAAGCTAGCGTCAGAGAGGCGCAGAACTCCATGAATAGGCTTTATCAGTCATACATCGACGTTGTATCTGAAAGGTTTCTTTAGGAGGGTGAGATATGAATGATCGTTTCGTTTCCCCAAGCAAAAAAAAGAAGGCTACCTCTACAGGAGGAAGCTTCAACCACCAGGCAAATGCTGAGGCGTTAGGTAAGTCTGTAAAAGTGGTGGCTCAAGCAATTAACTCCCACATTGAAGAGTTAAATAGAGTAGATATCAATCAGTTTTTAGGCGAGCTGACAAAAGAGTTAGAGGTTGACCTGTCTGGCTTTAGCGGTTTGGTCAACGTTAATTCATCTGGCACGTTTTATTTAACTAGCCCACTTTATGGTGAGACTGAGTTAAGACCAATGGAGCTTCGCACTTACAAGTACGACGAAATTGAGTCAAAAACTGTTGTCAATACGAGATCAAATGCCCGTATTCAAGAACTTCTTAACTCTCTATCTTTACAAGATATTTTAGGTACTCTTCAGGAGTCTGGTCAAAGCCTGCCAGCTATCGGTGTTGAAATCGATGATGGTAATGGTGGTAAAGTAGTCGAGATTATTGACGGTAGTCGTCGTAGACGAAGCTGTATTATTGCAGAGAAAGATTATTACGTCTTTGTTCTGAAGGGTAATGTAACAGCCATTCAAAGAAAATTTCTTCGAGAAACATTCAAGGCTACTAAAGAGCACTCGTTCTTAGAGGAATGTATTGCAATAGCTGCGGATCTTCATGAGTATAAAACTGAGAATCCTAAAGCGAGTATCGAAGAGTTTTCGAATATTGATTCAAAATATAGTTCGAGTAAAGTAAAGAGAATGGTGTCTTTTACAAAGATTCCACTTTCAATTATCAAGCATTTTTCAGATATCACTCTGAGATACAATTTTTTCGATAAGAGCTTATACCCTCTGTACACGAAATTTAATGCGTTAAACATGCTTGATGTTCTCGATGCGAACTTAAAGAATGAAGTTAGAGTGTTTGAAGAGCATGTTGATGATGATAACGATCTATCAGATGTAAACTTTAACGTTATTCCTGATCCATATGCAAAATCGGTGATCGATAAACTTGATGGGCTTGCTGAGCAATTATCTGAAATTTCGGAAGATATGTTTCTTTATGTGCCAAGAGAAGCAATAACCGAACGGTTTGTGTCACATTTAGCTTACCCTCTCTATATCAAAGCCAATGATCTAGGTATATTAGATGAAATTGTTGTTGAGCTTAAAAATCATAGAGTAGCCATAGAAGCCACTGATGATGCGCCAGAAACCGTATCTGAGCACATACCACTGGAAAGGCTGGAAAGTGCATTTAAAACAATCCTAGATGGACTAAGCAGCTATCAAGATGATAACAAAGGAAGATCTGGTATTGATGGTCAGGTTGAAGCCCCTGAGAATGTTGTGCCTGCACCCAAAAAAGCTCGAACAGTTTATCATTGGGGATCTTTGAAAAGCAAAAAGTACATCAGATCAACTCAAAAAGAGTCTGGTGAGTTAATGATTAGCTTCAAAGGTGCTAGCGATGAAGTTAAAGAAAAGACGTTAGAATACCTCAATAAGCTAATGCAAGAAGAAGACTAGAAAACTGATATTGGGGGCTTAGCCCCCTTTTGTTAGTAATCATAACCAAGCTCAAAATCATTATATGGGTTCACTTCTACGATTTTGGCAGACTCTAATAATTGCTCATCAATGATTACAATCTCTTTTTCTCCAGGCTTTCCATACATTGCTTCGGCTGTATATCCAGATATTTTGAGATTCTTACATAGGAATTCATTAGCCATTTTTGCACATTCAATCTCTGTAAGATCAGGATTAAGGTTTGATATGGCGTGATTTAAAGCTGAATGAATATCCCCAAAAGAGAAGTCCTCATGGTGAAAATCAGGTGTGTTTTTGATTAAAGACTGAAACGCGGCATGAAATTTTTGACTAAGGTTATCGAAATCCTCTTGGAATCCATCATCGAAGTCATAGTCATCAAAAGCTCTGTGTATACATATGTCTTTTAGATCTGTACTGCAAGTTGCAGAAGGATATATTCCATCATCATCAGGATCTACGTCATAAGTCTCGTCAAACCCCTTATCAAGCAAGTTCTCAATAATTGATTCAAAATCAGTATCTTCATCTATAAAGACACCCGCATCAGCCAAATATCTCAAAGTTTCGGGGTCGAAATCTTGTGGGTTTACATGCTTGTTACAAAAGTCGATATAGATATCTATTAGATCATCTGATTCATACAGAGTTTCACTCCAGTCCTTCAAATCAGAAATATCTATGTGTGGGATTGAGACCTGATACAGCACACCTCTATGAGGGCAAGAGTATGCTTTGCCATTACCATTATTGGTTAGTACGTTCAAAAACTTTATATGTTCAGACATGCCAGAGAAGTGGTCAATTGCTTGATCAAATCCTTTCGACTCAATTACCTCTATAACCTCATACGGTATGGTTTCAGGTTCGATTATTTTAGATTTATACATGTATGTAGGATCTGCACCATCATATGTTTTGTATGTTGATAGATAATCTTTGGCTAAGTCAGGACTTCCAAAATAAAACCCAAAACCGTGCCTTGCTAAACCAGTACCAGTACCTATTTTATTGAAGTCAAACTTGTCGAATCTTTTTGGGGTGGCTGTAAAAGTGGTTATCATTTCAAATTCTCTTAGTTATTTTAATAATTATATCATTCATAAGCAGGAACTTGAATTGAAGCAAGTCCTAAAACTGCGTATAATTAATATTAAAATAAAAATAGAGAAAACTACAATGAAAATGGAAGTTGAAAGGTACGGATTTTTTGTTTGTGCTCAAAATGATGATATCACTCTTGCTGGTGGTTTAAGATCTGGTAATAGTCGTGCTCATGAAACCCGATTGAAATACATCATTATGGATAACCATAGAATCAAGTCTTTAATGAAAGAAGGCATTGATCAAGTAGAGGCACAAAGGCTTTCTGAAGTTGGGCATGTGGAATTATTTGTCGAAGATGGTACTCTTTTCGATGTAAATGGCTTGGTTAATATCGTTATCAAAAATGAAAAGAATTTCAAAGAGAGAAGACAGGGGTATGCAACAAAAGTAATTCAATCGATTGTTGCAACCACTGGAAAAGATCTTGAGATTATGGACATTCAACCAGGCAATGCAGCTCGATTTTGGAAATCTCTAGGAACAGTATTCCACAATGGACATGGAAAGGAAATTACTAACGCCATAACCAAAAAGTCAGGGATTGTTCATGGTACTGTTTCAAAAGAAAAAGTCCTGTCAATCTCAAAAGAAAAGAATAAGGAATCTTCCTTCGATATCTAAAAAGACAACCCCAGCGACCCTGCTGGGGTTTGATGCTCAAGGTTTGTAGAAGCATAGTTCGTTTATAAACTCCAAACTACTTTTGGTTTCAAGCATCATATTATTTCTTCTTATAAGGTTAATTTCTTCGGGGTCTGTGTTTATTCTAATCCCAATTGCATCAGGGATATCCATTAAAATAGAGCTATGCTGCATTCTAAGCCTACCAACTGATTGTCCAGCTCCGAATTCAAGTACAGTCACATTTAAATCATCATGTCGAAAAATATTGTAATACCATTGGTTGAACAACTTAGCCTGAATATCTGTCCTATCACTTTTAAATTCAAAATCTCCAAACATAAGAATGTTGGGTCTAGCGATTGATTCACATTTAGGACAGTAAACTTTATGTTCAGGAACAAGGTTATTATCCACTTCAATTTTTTCATTAATGGGAAAAATTGGTGAATCGCAACTGTACTTTCCGCATTGCCAGTGATTTATTGAACCGTGAACCTCGTAGATTTTATCCTTGGAATAGCCAGCTTTTTCAAAGTGTTCGTCCACATTTGTTGTTAAAACAAAGTAGTCGATATTATTTTCATTAATAAAATCTAAAAGCTTTTTGTATCCAATATGAGGATTAGTTGAATCATAAAGATTTTTTCTATGGATATAAAACCCTTGAAAGAGATCTTCGTTTTCATAAAGCATCTCTGGCGAGGATACCTGAGTAAACTCTTTGCCATTCAATTGTGGGTAGTTATCCCAAAACCCATTATTGGATCTAAACACTGGTAAACCGCTATCAGCAGAAAACCCCGCTCCAGCTAAAATTATCAGCTTGTCAGTTTTTCTTAAAATTTCTCTAATTTTTTTCATGACTATATATTTCATTTTTAATTTTTAGAGATGATATTATAGTTTCACTTTTAATCAAGGTGTTTACAAAAAGAAAGCCCCGCATAAGCGGGGCAAGTTCGATTACTTTACTCTGAATGCTCCATTTGATACTTCTACCCAAATCCCCTCCCCTACTCTCAATACTTGTTGATTGGTGTAGATGTGAGAATATTGCTCAATGATAGTGTATTCCTTTACGACTCCATTACCGTTAACAACAGTAAAACTATCCCAACAATTGAATTCTTTGAACTTTCGATTTTTAGCTTGGATCAGAAACTCAATTGGGAATTCATCTTCTCCGCTGTAAACATGCTCATTCAGTTCTGATTGATTAATTAATTCATGTAGTTCATTAAGTTTGAAATCGTATTCAATTTTTTTCGCTGGCGGGACAAGCCACAAATTGTAGGCATTTTCAAATACGCCTGGATTATTGGTGATTTCAGGGTATGTATTAATGAAGTGTTTTTCTGCATCACTAGCGCTAACTAGATCTTTCAGAAATTTATCATAAGATGACTCATTCCATGACTCTGAAATCTTCTTTAAATGTGAGTATGAGGTATACCCAAACTGTTGCGAAAACTCATTTAAGATCTTAGTGATTTTCTTTTTAAGGGTGAATTCTGAGCATACAAAATTATTTAAATTCTTGATGTCATTTTTAAGTTGGATTGCTTCTTTTACAGAAAAATAGATGCGTTGGTTCATGATAGTAATTTCCGATTTTATGCCAATAAGCACCACTCTTACTGACTGGAAAAAACAATCAGTAATTTTAATTTAAACTACCCTATGCATACGCTTTGCCTTTGTGGTGGGTCAGGACTAGGTGTTGCCCTAACTCTCAAACTACAACAACTAAGAAACCGTGTCAATTTAAGATGGTTTAATGTGTGCTTGCTTATTGGAAACAAATCAATACCATACTGCTATATCGGTTAGGTTCCTAACTCGGAATTCTTGAAGATGAATATGGGTACTATGCAGTCCAAGGGATTGCCGCAGCGTCTACCAGGTCAAACTGTATTTTCTCGGTTAGGTTCCTAACTTGGAAATCTTCAAGACGAATACGGGTACTATGCTGTCGAAGGGGTTGCCGTAATGTCCACCAGAGTAGGCTCTATTTTCTCGGTTAGGTTCCTAACTTGGAATTTTTCCAAGACGAATACGGGTACTATGCTGTCGAAGGCTTTCCGCAGCGTCTACCAGATCAAGCTCCAATTTCTCGGTTAGGTTCCTAACTTGGAAATCTGCAAGACGAATACGGGTACTATGCAGTCGAAGGGTTTGCCTTGAAATCTGACAAACACGATTTAATTTCTCGGTTAGGTTCCTAACTCGGAATTTTTCCAATACGAATACGGGTACTATGCTGTCGAAGGGGTTGCCGCAGCGTCTACCAGAGTAAGCTCCAATTTCTCGGTTAGGTTCCTAACTTGGAAATCTGCAAGACGAATACGGGTACTATGCAGTCGAAGGGTTTGCCT